>DFGI01000085.1 GCA_002371705.1 Bacteroidales bacterium UBA3754 | reverse complement strand
ACTATAACCGCGATATTGAAATTTTCCCTGTGCTGAACGCCATTTTCGAAGGCATTTACGGCGAAAATCCGTATAAATCGCCAACCGACATGGGCGTAAATATGGCTGGAAACTGCATAATCGACGATGAAGCATGCTGTCTTGCCTCGAAACAAGAAATAATCCGTCGCTACTATTCAGCCACAAATAAATTGGTGGAAGGCACGTGCGACGAAAGCGAAGTGAACAAGATTGCATTGTTGCTTCAACAGGCAAAAATCACCACAAACGACCGAAAAACAACCATTGCTGCCAAAGAACGTGCGGAAAAATCGAAAGTGCCGTCGGCGGCAATCGAACTTGAGGACGGAACCATCATCACAGCGGAAACTTCGTCGTTGTTGGGCGCTTGTGCCGCATTGATACTGAATGCGATAAAACATTTGGCACACATCGACCATCAAGTGAAACTGATTCCATCGGAAATGATTGAGCCAATACAGGATTTGAAACTTTCGTACCTTCATGGAAACAATCCCCGTCTGCACACCGACGAAGTTTTGGTGGCGCTTGCAATGCTCAGCCTCAACGACGAAAATTGCAAGAAAGCAATTTCACAACTACCCAAACTAAAAGGCTGTCAGGTACATACCACCGTAATGTTGAGCGAAGTTGACCGAAAAATTTTCCAAAAACTCGGCGTGGATTTCACCAGCGAACCAATTAAGAAAAAATAAAAAACAAAGATATATGTCAACAGCAAATACAATTTCAGAAAAGGTTGTCACCACCCACGTGTTGAGCGCGATGAAAAGCCGTGGCGAGAAAATTTCTATGCTTACGGCGTACGATTATTCATTGGCGAAAATACTTGACCAAGCGGGAATTGATATCATTCTTGTGGGCGATTCCGCCTCGAATGTGATGGCTGGAAATATTACCACGTTGCCAATCACGCTCGACCAAATGATTTATCACGCCGCTTCGGTGCAACGCGCGGTAAACCGTAGTTTGGTGGTGGTTGATTTGCCGTTTGGCACATATCAGGGCGATTCACACGAAGCTCTGCACTCCGCAATCAGAATTATGAAGGAAACGGGCTGTAGCGCAGTGAAATTGGAAGGTGGCGAAGAAGTGGTCGATTCCATAAAACGTATCATTACCGCAGGAATTCCTGTGATGGGACATCTGGGACTTACTCCTCAATCAATCAACAAATTTGGAACGTATGCTGTTCGCGCACAGGAAGAAGCCGAAGCGAAAAAACTCATTTCCGACGCTCACAAATTGGAAGAAGCAGGCTGTTTTGCCATTGTGATAGAAAAAGTTCCAGCAAAATTAGCTGGGAAAATCGCAAAAGAGGTAAAAGTGCCTATCATAGGCATTGGAGCAGGCGGCGGCGTTGACGGACAAGTGCTTGTGCTACACGATATGTTAGGAATCAACAAAGATTTCTCTCCACGTTTTCTTCGTCGTTATGCGGATTTATTCTCCGTGATAACCGAAGCCACAAGAGGATACATAGCAGACGTGAAATCAGGCGATTTTCCTAACGAGAACGAGCAATATTAATGGATTTCCAAGTTTTATACGAAGACAATCACATATTGGTCGCCAACAAGCCGAACAATATGTTGGTGCAACCCGACACAACTGGCGACGTAGCGTTGGAAGACTTGGCTAAACAATACATAAAAGTTAAGTACAACAAGCCCGGAGCAGTGTTTTTGAACGCAGTCCACCGAATTGACCGCCCAGTAAGCGGCGTGGTGGTGTTTGCCCGTACAAGTAAGGCTCTCACCCGCTTAAACGAACAATTCCGCTCAAAAGAAGTGAAAAAAACATATTGGGCGATAGTAAAAAACCGTCCAGCAATAGAGTCGGCGACGCTTGAAGACTACATTCGCCGTGATGCGCAAAAAAACAAGTCGTATGTATGCAAAAAAGACGCAAAGGATGCAAAATTAGCACGACTCAGTTACAGAATGATTGCTTCATCGGACAATTACCATCTGCTTGAAATAGACCTACATACAGGACGCCATCATCAAATTCGCTGTCAATTGGCAAACCTTGGCTGCCCAATCAAAGGAGACTTGAAATATGGCGCGGAACGCAGCAACAAGGACGGCGGCATTTCGCTCCACGCACGTTCGATTGAATTTACCCACCCTGTTTCTAAAGAAACTATCACCATAGTTGCGCCCGTTCCCAACAATAATTTGTGGAACGCACTTTCGCAAAACGTGTAAAATCAATCAATTACAACCCGCGCACAATAATGCGTGTTGGCATTGCTCGGTGTCAAGAATAGACACCCTTTTTGGATTTTGCCATTTTTCACAACAAGCGTACTTTGCAAATCCTGAGAAATTTCACTGCTATCTTTATGAAATTCAACGAAGTACGTTCCCGTTTTCCCCGTTTCAACAAACGTATCATAGAATGTTCGGGCAACCATTCCCATCGTCATTCTTAGGTTGATTTCCACGCAAGGATGAACGAAATATTCATTATCTTGCTGATACACAAACATATCAACGCCTAAAATTCCCGAATACAAAGGAGCGACACGGTCAGTAAGAAAAGCGGTCAGTTTTTCCTGAATCCGCAACAAATCACTTTGATTAATCCACCGCGAAAGGCGTTCCGCAATCTGCACATCGGTGGCGAGCCAATTGCCCACGTATGCGCCGTGTTCATTCGAAAAAAACAACGAATAGCCCGCAAACCGCGTTTGGCCATTCTCGCACCGAAATTCCATTGCAAAATCCTGAACGACAGTATAGAGCGGTTCGGCAACAATTCCCGCTTGCTTTGAGGCAATATTTTTTGCCCGATTACGTAAATTTTCCGACAACGAGCCCAAACTGCGAATGATTCCCTTTCCACTCCCCGACCACGGGGCTTTGAGTATAGAAAACGGATGATTTTCAACAAATTGAGCAATCTCATTGGAGGAAAGTAATTGCGCCGGTTTTGCAAGTCTCAATGTATCGTTTTGAATAGATTGCAAATACAATGTCGCATCTATCGACAATTTTCTATGCTGCAACTCGCGAAGCGCATCAAGCTGAGCCACAGTTGGCAAATGAGCGACAGAATGTTTTTCCAACGTCCGCCGAATTGTTTTGTTCCAACCCCACGGACGAATCGCATCAACATCATCGTACGACGAAACAATACGATAATCTTTGAATTGCGGGAATAGTTTCTTCATGCTTTCAAACCATTCAACGTCAACGCGTTCCGCCCAAATACACGAATATTTTTCTGCATACCAAAGCGGCAATAATGAAAAATCCGTGGCAAATTGTTTTGCAGAAAGTGGCGCATCAAAATGGTCGGAATCCGACGCAAGCGCCAAATCGTGGTCTGGATTGAAAATATACAACTGGTTCATACGGCAAAGATATGGATTTTAGTCACGTAACACGGTGCAACTCAATTTTTTGCCAAAGGTTTTCTTGCCATCTGAAAAGACTTCCACCGAAACGAGATAAATGCCCGCAGGAACAAGTTTTCCATCAGAATTTGTACAATCCCATCGAACACAATCGCTTACGCCAATTAGTTGATTGTTTGCAAGTTGCGAAATAACCTTCCCTGTTGGAGAACAAATAACCACCGAACATTGCGAAGCCCGTTCGCTGTTGCCAAGCAACAAAACCATTTCATCGTTTTCGCCATCACCATTTGGCGTAACCACCTCTGATTCAAGCTGAACCATCGGTGAGGAATATAATTTATGTGATTGCGAATTTTTGCAACCTGGCGTAGAAAACCCAACCGACTCTGCCGCCGAACACCACGAATTAGCCCGTTCCGAAGGCATTGAAAATGCTATGCGTTCCAACGAAACACCTTCTTTGTCAGAAAGATACGAAGAATGCCATTTTTCGGAATAAGAAACCGAATCAATTACCTCTTCCCAACGATTAAGAACCATAATTGTTCCTTCATCGTCGGGCAATGAAGGTAACGAATTTTTAACAAAAATGTTATTATTACACTGATTATCAAATTTATACGCTTCAGCATCAGAAGAAACAACCACATACGACTGCGGCGGAAACAAAACAAAAGTATTGGAAATCCTGCTAAAATTCTGTCCGTTAGACAAATACAGTTGTGATAAATCAAAATACGAATCCGAATTATTGTACAATTCCACAAAATCAGCTCCTCCAGATTTTGGATTGAACAAAATCTCGTTGATACAAATGGTATTTCTTTCAAGCACAGAGTCCGTTGCAGCAAAAACATATTGATTTTCAGCGAATTGATTTCCTGCAAAATCTGTACAATCATCAGGAATTTGCAGAATATATTCCGTTTTGGGCAACAGTGCGGATTGTGTCAGAATTTGGCATTTTTCGCCCATATAGTGAACCGACAAAATGCTGTCAATCGTTACTTGAGGCGCAATAGAAAACCTGTCAACTTGTTCTATATCAATCCGTTCTGAAAACACAACTTCTATCGTTGAATCATTTAGAATTTGAATTGACGAAAGGGTTGGCGGTTCATTATCGGCATTGCGTTGTGCGATGGAATTTTCATATCCTGGCGTACCTCCCACCCTATTGTTTGCCGCGGCCCAATTTTCCGCTGTTTCGGAAAAATTCTCCACATCAATTTTTTCAAGACTCCAACCGCCATCTGCCTTGAACGCATCGCCATGCCACGTTTCGTCAACAGTAACGGAAGAAACACTTTTCTGTTGGTAAATCAGTGCAATCGTTTGCCGCGCATTCGTAATTGCTGGCATTTTTGAAATGAATATGCAATGCGTTGTATCAGAAACACTTGCACGAGCTTTTTCGGAAATTACATACACGTATTCCCGTGGAAGAAGAATCTTTGACGGCAAATCGCAGATATTAGTACCAACAACCAATTGTAAGTCAGAGCATTGAATGGCACAATCGCTCAAATTACAGAACTCAACATATTCATACTCGGACAAACCGACAACAGGCGTAGGTTTCATCATAACCTCAGTTATTACGACCTGATTTACAGACGGTTCTTGAAAAAAGGCAATCGTGATTGCAGTGTCGGGAAGCGGTTCCTGAGCCGTATCAACCACCTGTTTGAATGCGATGGAAAACTCGCCACACAGATTGTTTTTTAATTTTGCAAAAATTGTATTCTGCTCTATTTCAACACGTTCAATCGCATCACTCACCACATTGGCAGACAAAATCTTGTGTGAAAACCGTGCCAAAACACTCTGTTCATTCCGAACAATTTCCGTGCAGACAAATGGTGTTTTCGCAAATTCAATATATATGTCATCAATCGTAATTTGCCCTGACGCGGCGGAATTTTGCTGAATCCGCACGACAGCATTTTCATACGCAGAATCAATCGAAACCGAAAAAATCTTTGTCACATCCACTTCAGAATCCGTACGCAACGTACCCACACACACATCGTTCACAAACACGCCCGCATCGCAGTTTGCGGTCAATTCCTGTTCGTATTGAAACCGAATAAACCGCACGCCATTGGGAATCGTATCGGAAAAAATGCAAGCATCGGCGGCTTTATTCAAACTGATTGCCTTGTCACCGTTCGTGGTAGTTTGCTGATTCCCACGAGCTTTCACGTAATTCCAACGTAATTCACCATTACCAACGAAAGCCCCCGAGGAATACGAATTTCCAATCCCCGATTCGGTGAATTGTTCAAAAATTTGTGCGTTCGCACATACACTGTTGCAGAAAAATGCGGTTAGTATCAACAATTTTTTCATACATTTGCGGCATTAAAATTTAACGGTCAAAAGTAATATAAAAATATGAAAGTAGCAATAGTTGGTGCGAGTGGAGCCGTAGGTCAGGAGTTTCTTCGCGTGTTGGACGAAAGAAATTTCCCAATGGATGAATTGGTTTTGTTTGGTTCAGAACGAAGCGCAGGTAAAAAATATACCTTTAAAGGTAAAGAATACACAGTTCAGTTGTTGAAACACGGCGACGACTTCAAAGGCGTTGACATTGCTTTTACGTCGGCTGGCGCAGGCGTTTCGAAAGAATATGCCGAAGACATCACAAAATTCGGTGCCATAATGATTGACAACTCGAGCGCATTCCGTATGGACGACCAAGTTCCTCTTGTTGTTCCTGAATGTAACGCAAAAGATGCGTTGGTTCGTCCGAAAGGAATTATCGCAAATCCAAACTGTACGACAATTATGATGGTTGTGGTGTTGCAACCGCTTGAAAAGCTTTCACATATCAAGAGAATCCACATTGCGAGCTATCAGGCAGCAAGTGGTGCTGGTGCGGCAGCAATGGCGGAATTGGAACAACAATACCGCGAAGTGCTTGACGGCAAACCAGTTACGGTAAATAAATTCGCGTATCAGTTGGCATACAACGTAATTCCTCAAATCGACGTATTCACCGATAATGGTTACACAAAAGAGGAAATGAAGATGTTCAACGAAACACGCAAGATTATGCACAGCGACGTGAAATGTTCGGCAATGTGTGTTCGAGTTCCTTCGTTGCGTTCACACTCCGAGGCAGTTTGGATTGAAACAGAACGTCCAATTTCGGTTGAAGAGGCACAAAACGCCATAGCAAATGGCGAAGGAATCCAATTGATGGACGACCCTGCAAACAAAAAATACCCAATGCCATTGTTCTTGGCTGGCAAAGACGATGTTTATGTTGGTCGCGTTCGCAAAGATTTGGCTAACGAAAACGGATTGACACTTTGGTTGGTTGGCGATCAAATTAAGAAAGGCGCCGCTTTGAACGCCGTTCAGATTGGTGAATATTTGATTAAAGAAGGTGTGGTAAAATAATCCACCATCTCTTACAAATAGAAAAGGAGAACTGAAATGTTCTCCTTTTTTTGTTATGAGTTATGATTTATTGTATTACGCATTCTTAATACCTAACGACATTAAGAAAGATGATGCTATAAATCTACCGATAGATAATGCCTAACGGCATTAAATTCCATAACAATCCATCATCAATAACTCATAATTCTTAACTCCTACTTCCTAACTAAATTGCGCATTGAGCATTACGCATTGAGCATTA
>DFGI01000030.1 GCA_002371705.1 Bacteroidales bacterium UBA3754 | reverse complement strand
TCTATAAATTAAAATTTAACTGTCCCAAAAAGGAAATACTATATTTGGAAAATATCCTCCTAAAAATTTTTAGAGTAAAGAGAAGAAGGAAACTTGATGGAATAAGAGACGGACTTTTCTTTTTTCAAAAGAGAATTTTGCACATCATTTCAAAAAAGTTACATATATGTAATTGTATCAAAGATACGAAAAAACGGACAATTGGAACATATTGGAGAAATATAACATTTACTAACAAGCTTGTTAGTAACAAACTTGTTAGTAAAAGCAATTTCTAATCGTAAACAACTGTATATCTGCGATTTATGATTGTAAGAACAAATTTAAGTTCTTAATAACCCATCGCCCGAATACTGGGTCTGAGAGTTCGACTTTTTTCCCCGTAACCTCAACGAACTCCTTTGCTTCCAATGCTTTACGAACACGATTGACATTTGCGGTAGAACCCAAATTATATTCCGAGATAATTTTTCCTGTTGATAAATCTGTAGTATGTCCTTCGGAAATCGCACGAATCATATTCACCTGATAGCCAGAGAGTTCATTAATGTATTTCAAAAACAAAATATGATTTTGGTTTAGCAAATCCTGTTTCGCCAACCGAAAAGATTCCTCGTTCGCAACCTTTCCCGTTCGTGCCCACAATAACCACGACAACTGCTGTACGTACGAAGAGTTGCTTTCCACATATTCGCAAATAGATTCACAAAGTTCCACCGAGATTGTTTTTTTCGTTTTTGAAAATTGATTCTGAATATACTCAACCCAATACGATGTGGCAATCTTGTCGAGCAAAACAATGTCGCCAAACTTATAGAACGGATAACTCGCTTTGGCAAACATATTCATCAGCACATGACGTTTGCTACCATACAAACAATACGATGTATTAGTCTGCAACTGCCATGCCGAGCGCAATTTCCGCTGAAACGTAAGCGAGTCGGTAAATTCACCTATTTGTTGAAATTCATCAATACAAACCACAATGCGGACACCTTTTTCTTTTGCTATTTTCTCAGGCAATGTTAAAACATCCGAACTATAGTGTTCTTCGGTCGTTTCCAAAGAGAACGACACATCACCTTCCTGTCCAATGCTAATTTTCGGAACCAAGTTCGACAGGAATCGTTTTGCATTTTCAATCAAATTCTCAGTCTTTGAACTAACCTGACGGATAATTTCCGTTGCAAACAATCTGTAAAAATCGTCTTCGTTCCTACATGCAAACGCATCCATACGAATGATTTTCAAAGACTTAATGTCCGCCATCTGTTCAGAAACTTTGTTGACCAACGATGTTTTTCCCAAACGACGCGGCGAAATAAGTATCGTATTTATGCCGTATGTAAAATTCAACGAAAGGCGCTTGGTTTCTTCCTCTCTATCGGTAAAATGATTGCAATCAGTTGCAATGCCATACACAAACGGATTATCCATAATTTCAACATTTTAACTGGACAAATATACAAAGTTTTTATTTTGCTAACAAACTTGTTAGTAACAAACTTGTTAGCAAATGCGATTTTTAATCACAAATAATTATTTTTCAATAAATTAGATGAGTTATTACTACATTTGGAACACATCAAAAAAGCATGTTTACCAAAATAAACCCACAAAAAAACTCCGCCTCAATAACTTGAAGCGGAGTTTCTATTGTAGAAAAATGTAATCTCTTACATCAAAAATTTAATCAATACACCTGCTGCGACTGCGGAGCCAATCACACCCGACACGTTGCTCGACATACAGTATTGAAGCACGTGGTTTTGTGGGTCGTATTTCGTAGAAATATCGTTTGCCACACGCGAAGCCATTGGCACAGCGCTCAAACCTGTTGCACCACAAAGAGGATTGATTTTCTTCTTCGCGAACAAGTTGAACAACTTAACCAACAACACACCACTTGCAATTGACAATGCGAATGCGAAGAAACCACCTACAACGATACCGATAGTCTTCAAGTTCAAGAACACGTCGGCTGTCATTGTTGCACCAACGCACAAGCCCAAGATGATTGTCGCAGGATTCATAATGTAATCCGTTGCGGCAGTCGTCAAACGTTGTGTATCGGAACCGATTTCCTTCAACAAGTTACCCAAAAGCAACATTCCCAAAAGCGGACCAGCCGAAGGTACAAGAATAATCACAACTGTACCCAACACTATCGGGAAGATAATTTTCACCGCACGCAAATTCTTGATTGTGTATTTTGGCGGATACAATTTATCTTGTTGTTTCATATTGATTTTCAATTCCTTTTCGGAACAGGTCAATTTAACAACCAAAGGAATGATTACCGGAACCAACGCCATATACGAATAAGCCGCAATAGCGATAGGGCCAAGCAAATGCGGAGCCAACTTGATTGTAGTGAAGATGGCTGTAGGTCCGTCGGCACCACCGATGATAGCCAACGAAGCAGCTTCCTTGATTGTGAACGCACCCGAAGCCATTGCAATCAAAAGCACTGCGAAGATACCGAACTGAGCGGCACCACCGAACAACGCCAATTTCAAGTTACGAAGCATCGGACCAAAGTCGGTCATTGCACCAACGCCCAAGAAAATAAGCGGTGGAAGCAACCCTGTCTTTATCAACGCGTAGTACAAGAAGTTCAAAATACCGTATTCGTGGGCAATCTCGAACAAGTTCATATACATCATACGACCATTTTCGTCAACCCCCAACTCAATTTTCTCACCTGCCACAATCCCCAAATCCGCACCCGGAAGGTTTGCCAGCAATACGCCGAAACCAATTGGAATCAACAAAAGCGGTTCATATTTCTTTACTATACCAAGATACAGCAAAACAAACGAGATGAGCAACATAAGCAGATAGCCCGGATTGTCAACAAACGCCCCGATTGCCGTCATCTCATATAATTTTTCGAATAATCCGTCGAACATTTTTCTATACTTTATTAAAAATTAGGCAGCAGGAAAACCCTGCTGTCTATTGTAAATTACTGAATTTTCATCAAAACATCATCTTCATCAACATCGTCACCCGAGTTGCGGCAGATTTCAACAACCTTACCCGATGCTGGAGCTGCAACGGCGTTGAATACTTTCATTGCCTCAATGTAACCAACAATGTCACCTTCCTTAACCATATCGCCTACGGCAACTGCTTTAGAAGAAGAATCTTTAGTTTTGAAGAATTTACCTGAAATTGGTGCTATCACATCGGTTGCGTTTCCAGAAACAGGAGCCGACGGAGCAGCTGCGGCAGCAGCTTTCGGAGCGTCAGCTTTTGGAGCGTCGTAGCTTACTGTAACAGCGTATTTTTCACCATTTACGTCAACCGTCAACGATTGAGGTTTCAACGAGCCAACATTTGCCTTTGCTGCTTTCTTAGCGGCCAAGTCAGCCTCGAAGTCAGCTTTTGCCTTGCCCGACTTGTAAGCACGATATTGTTCCGGGTGCATAGCCAATTCGAACAATTCTTCGTCGTCTTGACCATATTCCCAACCGTTTGCGTCCATTTCCTTGCGGAACTCGTCAAGTTTGTCTGGATACAAATCTTGTGGATTTCCAGTAAAGAATTCACGGCCTTGTTTTGCTGCCAATTCCTTCAATTCAGGAGCAACTTCGCCTGGCAATTTACCAGATTTACCAAGAATCATATCCCAAATGTTGTCGGCAATCATTGTCCAACGTTCTTTACCTTTTTCAAGTTGCATAAGGTTGAACAAAGCCAAGTTCTTTACATATTGAGAGAATGGAGTCACAAGTGGAGGGAAACCTACACGAGGCCAAACGTATGCAACTTCGTCGAACATCTTCACCATCAAATCGTCAGTCGTGTATGCCGGTTTTCCTTGTTTTGCACGCGATTTGTTGATGCTTTCCAAGTTTGTCGTAAGGTCGTTCATCAAACTACCCATCATTCCGCCCGGAAGACCACAACCAATCAACAACGAAGTCAAACGACGGTTAGATTCAGGAATGTAGTAACCCAAGAAATCATCCATAAATTCTTGAGTCAACGTGCGGGCACGCATATAAGCAGCCATATTGATTTCAGGAACGTCAAAACCGGCGTCCTTCAACATTTCGCGAACCATAATCACATCGGCGTGACCTGTACCCCATGAAAGTGGTTCCATACCAACGTCGATGATGTCGCAACCAGCTTTTGCCACTTCCAAAATAGAAGCAGGCGTAAAACCAGGACCTGTTTGACCGTGATATTGAATCGTAATGTTTGGATATTTTGACTTAATATACGAAACAATTTTACCCAACGAAACAGGACGGCCGATACCAGCCATATCCTTCATACAGATTTCGTCTGCACCGCCGGCAACAAGTTCGTCAGCCAAGTTGCAGTAATATTCAACAGTGTGAACCTTAGAAACTGTCAAACACATAGTTGCCTGAGCAATCATGCCAGCTTCTTTCGCATATTTTATTGAATCAATAATGTTGCGAGTATCGTTCAAACCGCAGAAACAACGAGTAATATCAACTCCTTGAGCTTTTTTCACCTTGTAGAACAACTTACGCACATCTACAGGAACCGGGCTCATTCTCAAGCCATTCAACGCACGGTCGAGCATGTGAGTTTGAATACCTGCTTCGTGGAATGGTTTTGTCCACGCACGAACAGATTTATTAGGATTTTCACCATACAACAAATTCACCTGTTCAAAGCCGCCACCGTTTGTCTCAACACGGGCGAAACATCCCATATTGATGATTTCAGGAGCTATACGAACTAATTGGTCAACACGTGGCTGGTACTTTCCAGAACTTTGCCACATATCTCTGTAAACCAAAGAAAATTTAATTTCTCTACCCATTGTATCTTACTATATTTATATGTTATTATTTCAATTACAATTTCTTAACATCGACTACGGTTCCTTTGCCGCCCGTAACCGTAGAAACGGCGGAGCAAATTGCCGAATACACATTTGGATTGATTGCCGGCGCTGCCGAAGTAGCTGGTTTTGCCGCAACTTCCTCTGGCAAAAATCTATTCACAAAACGAATGATTACATTACCAATTCCAACCACCAAAAGCAGGACGGTAAACACCGTCACCATGCCCACAATCATTAAGAATACCGCTTCTCCCATATCTTTTTAAACTAATCGTTCCTTTCAAAAAAATTTGCGCAAATTTAAGAATAAAATTTTATTAAGGAACGTTTTCCGAAAGTTTTTCAAAACGATTTTTAACAAGGAAAAAGAGAAATTGAAAAAAAGAGTGGAAAAAGCAATCAGATTCTCAAATCTTTACTAATTTTGCACGCGAAAAAAATTAGTATAATGATACAAATAACTTTTCCCGACGGGAGTGTAAAAGAATATAACAACGGTGTAACACCGCTGGAAATAGCACAAAGTTTGAGTCCACAGCTTGCACGCGAAGTTGTTGTTGCCACTGTGAACGGAATGGATTGGGATTTGACCCGCGCCATAACCGACGACGCGACTATCGCACTCCATAAATTCGACGACAAAGAAGGAAAACATGCTTTTTGGCACTCTTCGGCGCACTTGTTGGCAGAAGCTTTGCAGGCTCTCTATCCAAATGTAAAATTCGGTATTGGTCCAGCTATAGAAAATGGTTTCTACTACGATGTTGACCTTGGCGATATAACATTGACAGAAAAGGATTTAACCGCCATAGAAAACAAAATGCTGGAACTTGCGCGCCAGAAAAACGAATACATCCGCAAAGATGTGCCGAAAGCTGAAGCGCTGAAATATTTTGGTGACAAAAACGAGATCTATAAAGTTGAGCTAATCAACGATTTGGAAGACGGAAAAATCACCTACTACACGCAAGGTTCCTTCACCGACCTTTGCCGTGGTCCGCACTTGCCAAACACGGAGCCAATCAAAGCGGTGAAACTTACCAGCATTGCCGGCGCATACTGGCGTGGCGATGAAAAACGCAAACAGTTGACACGTATATATGGTATAACCTATCCAAAGAAGAAAATGCTTGACGAGTATCTTGAATTACTTGAGCAGGCGAAACTTCGCGACCACCGCAAAATCGGCAAGGAAATGGAATTGTTCATGTTCTCTGATTTAGTGGGTAAAGGTCTTCCTATTTGGTTACCAAAAGGAACGGATTTACGTCTCCGTTTGGAAGATGCGTTAAAGAAAATCCAAAAACGTTTTGGATATCAGCAAGTTATTACTCCACATATTGGTGGAAAGAATTTATATGTAACATCAGGTCACTGGGATCACTATGGAAAAGACAGTTTCCAACCAATCACAACTCCTGAAGAAGGCGAAGTGTATTTGTTGAAACCAATGAACTGTCCTCACCACTGTATGATTTACAAGAATGCACCTCGTTCGTACAAAGATTTGCCATTCCGTTGTGCGGAATTCGGAACGGTGTATCGTTACGAGCAAAGTGGTGAATTACATGGACTTACACGTGTTCGTTCATTCACACAAGACGACGCACACATTTTCTGTCGTCCCGACCAAGTGAAAGACGAATTCTTGAAGGTAATCGACATTATCAACATTATTTTCAAGGCGTTGAAGTTCGACAAATTCGAGGCACAGGTTTCATTGCGCGACAAAACCAATACAACTAAATATATAGGTAGCGACGAAGACTGGGAACGTGCTGAAAAAGCTATCATTGAAGCTGCCGCCGAAAAAGGTCTGAACACTATTGTAGAATATGGCGAAGCTGCATTCTACGGTCCAAAACTTGACTTTATGGTTCGCGACGCTCTTGGCAGACGTTGGCAATTAGGAACAATCCAAGTTGACTACAATCTACCAAAACGCTTTGATTTGGAATACATTACAAGCGAAAACACAAAAGAACGTCCAGTGATGATTCACCGTGCGCCATTCGGTTCAATGGAACGTTTCGTTGCTGTGTTGATTGAGCATACAGCAGGAAAATTCCCATTGTGGCTGACTCCAGACCAAGCTGTAATCATTCCTGTAAGCGAAAAATACAATGATTATGCAAAAAAAGTTTTGAATTTGTTAAATAATTCCGATATTCGCACGCTCATTGACGACAGAAATGAGAAGGTAGGTAAGAAAATTCGCGATAACGAACTGAAACACATACCATACCTGATTGTTGTTGGAGAAAATGAACAAAACGACGGAACCGTTTCCGTACGCAAACAAGGCGAAGGAAACGCGGCTGTAGTTATGAAAATAGAAGAATTCATAGCAACAATCACCGCCGAAGTGAATGAACAAATGAACGAATTAAAATAAGAATATAAACGAGATAAAACGAATACATGGCAGCTAACGATTTAGCAGACAATTTTAAAATCAACCACAGCATTCGAGCACGCGAAGTGCGATTAGTGGGTGACAATGTAACACAAGGTGTTTACTCCATTTTTGACGCACTGAAAATTGCCGATGACCAAAATTTGGACTTGGTTGAAATTTCGCCAAACGCCGAACCACCTGTATGTCGTGTAATTGATTTCCAAAAGTTTTTATATTCAATGAAGAAAAAACAAAAGGAAATCAAGGCGAACAGCGCGAAGGTTGAAGTCAAGGAAATTCGTTTTGGACCGCAAACAGATGAACACGATTACCAATTCAAACTGAAACATGCGCAAAAATTCCTTGCGGAAGGCGCAAAAGTTAAGGCTTACGTGTTCTTCAAAGGTCGCTCGATATTATACAAAGAACAAGGTACTGAAGTTCTTACACGTTTCATCAAGGATTTGGAAGATGTGGCACGTTTGGACCAGGAACCGAAATTGGAAGGGAAAAGAATGTTTATTTTCTTATCTCCAATATCAAAGAAAAAATAATTGTTTAACTATAAAATAAGTGAAGTAAAATGCCTAAGATGAAATCTAAATCCAGTGCAAAAAAACGTTTCACATTGACGGGTACTGGTAAAATCAAACGCAAAAAAGCGTTTAAGAGTCACTTGTTAACAAAAAAGGAAACGAAGCAAAAAAGAAACCTTCGTTATGCCACAACTGTTGACAAAACAAATGTAAAGAGCGTAAAAACAATGCTCACTATTTAATTAATTAATTGTGTAACAATGATTCAGCCCCAAAGAACTAACAATAGTCGCGAATCATTAAAAATGTAAAAGGTATGCCTAGATCAGTAAACAATGTTGCGTCAAGAGCACGCAGAAAAAAAATCTTAAAACAAACCAAAGGAAATTTTGGTGCAAGAAAAAATGTCTATACAGTTGCGAAAAACACATTGGAAAAAGGTTTGCAATATGCGTATAGAGACAGAAAAGCTAAAAAAAGAAGTTTCCGCGCTTTGTGGATTCAAAGAATCAACGCTGGTGTACGTACGTTCGGTATGAACTACTCATCATTCATGGGTGCATTGGCAAAGAACAACATCACGTTGAACCGTAAAGTTCTTGCCGACTTAGCAATGAACAATCCAGAAGCTTTCGAAGCTGTTGTAAAAATTGCTCAAAAATAAATTAACATATTTGTAAATAGAGGGAAGCCCTTGTGCTTCCCTTTTTTTTAATAGCACATAGTTATGAAAATTGCACTTGTAGGATACGGAAAAATGGGAAAGGAAATTGAAAAAATCGCTATCGAACGCGGTCATTCAATCGTTCTCACAATTGACATCAACAACCAACAAGATTTCACTATCGAAAATCTGCAAAAAGCCGATGTTGTGATTGAATTCACCACACCTGCCACAGCCTATAATAACTATCTGCAATGTTTCAAAGCCGGAGTTCCCGTAGTTTCCGGCTCAACAGGCTGGACCGACAAATACGACGAAATTGCTTCGCTCTGCAAACAAACAGGAAATGCGTTCTTCTACTCGTCTAATTATAGCCTCGGTGTCAATATTTTCTTTGAATTGAACCGAAAATTAGCAGCCATTATGAACAAATTTCCACAATATGATTTGTGCGTGGAGGAAGTTCACCATAACCAAAAACTTGACGCGCCAAGCGGAACCGCCATCACAATTGCGAACGACATTCTTGCAAATGTGGAACGTAAAAAGACATGGCGCCTCAATGAATTCAAATCAACCGACGAACTGCAGGTAGTGTCGAAACGACTTGGCACAGTGCCGGGAACACACATTGTGGAATACGATTCCGCCGACGACACGCTGGAAATCAAACATTCCGCAAAATCTCGCCGTGGTCTTGCCTTCGGAGCTGTTTTGGCAGCCGAATTCATTCAAGGAAAGAAAGGCGTGTTTGGTATGAAGGATTTATTAGACATCTAATAATCAAAAAATTATGAAAAAAATTATAGATTTTCTGTCAAACAAATGGTTCATTTTTGGCATTTCAGCCATCTGCTGGATTCTATTTGTGATTTGGCTCGGTAACTTTTGGTGGTTGCTTGGTTTGGGAGTAATTTTCGACTTGTGTATCACGAAAAAAGTACCTTGGGCTTTTTGGAAAATCTATAAGCCGAAAACTGCGTTCGGTAAATGGCTAATGGGCTGGGTTGACGCTATTATTTTTGCCGTGATTGCCGCTTCGTTCATCAGAATTTTTTTCTTCGAAGCATACACAATTCCAACGTCCTCTATGGAAGGTACAATGTTGGTTGGCGACTACCTGTTTGTAAGCAAATGCAACTACGGTCCCCGAAAACCAATGACCCCGCTCTCATTTCCATTTGTGCACCATTCAATGCCGTTTTCAAATGGAATGAAAAAATCATACTCCGAAGCGTGGAAACGCCCCTACGAACGAATGGGCGGATTCGATGACCTGAAAAACGACGACATTGTGGTATTTAACTTCCCCGAAGGCGACACAGTGATTCTCACCCGTCAAAGCCAGAGTTATTACCAAATAAAACGGGATTTTCTTGAAGACACAACGCTGTTCCCAATTTCGCAACGCGACTATATGCGTCTGCGTTCTATCTGTATGAGAAACAACAATTTGGAAGATTGTTTCTTTGAATATTTTAAAGATTCCATTGTTGTCCGTCCACTCGACAAACGCGAAAACTACATAAAACGATGTATAGCAGTTGCTGGCGACACATTACAAATCGTTGGTGGTAAGGCAATTATCAATGGAAAACCTCAAAAGGAAATTCCAACTATCCAATTCCGTTACGATGTGGAAACCTCCGCCCCTCTTAAACCTGCCATTTTTGAAAAACTCGGCATCCGCGAATACGGCTACAAACGCAATGGCTACATTATGTTGCTGAACGAAAAACAAGCTCAGGAACTACAATCATACTCGTCGGTAAAGAAAATAACAAAAGGAGAATTTCCAAACGGATTCCGCTATAAGGAATGCTTTCCACAAGACCCACGCTACAACTGGAACAAGGACTATTTTGGTCCGATTGTGATTCCACAAGCTGGCGTTACAATTCCATTGACGGTTAACAATTTACCATTATACAAACGAATCATTGAACTGTACGAAGCAAACACACTACGGATTGAAGGTGATAACATCTACATAAACGATTCTCTTGCAACTACTTATACCTTTAAGCAAAACTACTATTGGATGATGGGCGACAACCGCGACAATTCGCAGGATTCCCGCTTTTGGGGATTCGTCCCAGAAGACCACATAGTGGGCAAAGCAATGATAATCTGGTTCTCGTCGGAACAAAACAAATCGTTCCCTTCGAATATCCGTTGGAACCGAATGTTCAACGTAATCCATAAGGATTAATGCTTATCTCTACAGCATATCTTCCCCCTATTCAATACGTTGCGCTACTCTACAAATATGGCTCGGCGAAAATTGAAATTTGGGAGCATTATAAGAAGCAAACATACCGCAACCGTGCTACCATCCTCTCGGCTAACGGTCCCCTCGACTTAATTATGCCGTTGGAAAAGGATGCAGGAAGCAAAACATTGCTCAAAGATGTGCGGATAGCCTACCACGACCGCTGGAACGCGGAACATTGGAACGCAATCTGTTCCGCATACAATTCATCGCCTTATTTTGAATATTACAAAGAAGATTTCGAACGATTTTTCACACAACAATTCTCATTTTTGATTGACTACAATCTTGAATTACTAAATTGTATTTTGCAATTGCTTCATATTCAATGTGATTGTTCTTTCACAAACGATTTCACAAAACCTGACACACAATCCGACGATTTTCGGTATTCCATTTCACCGAAAATACGGCCTTTAATAGACACGCCACGCTATACGCAAGTTTTCGAAGACAAATTTGATTTTGTACCAAATCTCAGCATTTTAGACCTCCTTTGCAACGAAGGTCCCGAAGCAAAGGAATATCTCAAACAATTATTCTGAAACAAAGCGGACTACGCATTTTCGCCATGTTTTTCCAACACTTTTTTCAATGCGGTAGCCAATTGGTCAGGACAAGAAGTTGACTTCATTCCACACGGAATACCTTCCAAACGCGTTATTACTTCATGAACAGGCATTCCTTCCACTAATTTGCTAATTCCCTGCAAATTACCATTACAACCGCCATAAAAGCGAACATTTTTCAGAATGTTGTTATCTATTTCAAATTCAATCTGTTGACTACACGTTCCAACTGTTTTATATCTATATTTCATTATTGTTATTTTTTACAAAAATAAGAATGTATTTTGAATATCCTTACAAATTTATTGCCTCACCTCGTTCGGCGGCAACGCACAATTGTACAGTAACACAAACAGATTTCTCGCTTCGCTCGAAATAACGTGCATTTCCCTTATTCCCCACCACGACCGTCATGCCGAACGGAGTGAGGCATCTCACCACAAAATACACACCAATTTTTAGCTTTACCTTTGCAAGGTTTTACATTCTATTTATTATTGCTTATACCCATTTTTTTCTGCTCGCGTTCAAATTGCTCAATAAAATGGATTTCTACAGGTGTCAGTTCGTTTTGTGTCCGTTCCTTAAATTTGTCGTATTCCGCATCGGCCTTTGCCTTTGCTAATTGTGCGGATACCTTTCCTGCGTGAGTAAGAATATCTTTTCGAGAAATACGCAGAAAATCGTCAAGAATTGCAATCCAGTCTTTCATATACATTGGACGATGCTCCTCGGCCTGCAATTCGGCAAAATCAAGATATAAACTTACAATTCGATTAAGCGAAGTAATTTCATCCTGCGAAAGATAATTTTTTGCAATCTCCGCATCTGATTTTTGTGGCATAACCCCAGCCCACGTGGTCAATCCCATAAAATCTTTTTGAGCATCGGCTCGTTCATAAATTATCTCCGCTGCCGTATGCCCATGCACGGAATAATGCATTTTATTCTGTACTGTTTTGAAAAACTGTTGAGTTATCTCTACACGTGGGTCGTAGTCTATACTGAGGGCATAGATTTCGAGAACCTTTCGGTAGAAGACCTTTTCCGACGAACGAATATCGCGAATGCGAGCCAACAATTCATCAAAATAATTACCTCCGCCTGCACGTTTCAGCAAGTCATCATTGAGAGCGAACCCTTTTACTATGTATTCTTTCAGCACTCTCGTCGCCCACATGCGAAATTGCACACCACGATACGAATGAACACGGTAGCCCACGCTGATAATCATGTCAAGATTATAATAATCAACTAAATGCGTTTGCAGTTTTTCCGCAATAGCGCCATGTTGAGTGGTAGTTGCATATTTTGCAACTACCACTTCTTGTTCAAGTTCTCCTTCATCAAATACATTCTTAATGTGTCGTGAGATTGTTGATTTGTTGCGTTGAAACAACTCCGCCATTTGCTCCAAATTCAGCCAAACGGTGTCGTTTTGCAGATGAACCTCGATGTTTGATGTGCCATCGGGGGTTTGATAAAGCAGTATTTGTCCTCTTTTTTCATCCATAGTTTTATTCATTTTTGTAGTGTTACAAAAGTATGATTTTCCCACACAAATACAAAATCAAATATCCTTACAGAGATTTCTTGCCTCACCTCGTTCGTCGGCAACGCACAATTGTACAGTAACACAAACAGATTTCTTATTCCCCACCACAACCGTCATGCCGAACGGAGTAAGGCCTCTCACCATTGAACATTACGCATTGCGCATTAAAAAAGGCCGACTTACGACGACCTTTAATTTATAACATTTTCGTTTCCAATGATTTGTAGAGACGATGTGCACATCGTCTCTACGGAAATACCACCGTCGTTTATTGCACCGAAACGCCTACCGTTTCACCATCCACCATCACAAAATACACGCCCGACTTGAGGTTTTACTTGCTTGCTATATCAAAACTTCATAGTAGTTTTCTGGAGTGATTGTAATCACGTTCGAGTTAGGATATGCATTTAGGAATGTTTTGGAAACCCTCGCCTTTTTCCTTGGATTCCATTTAAATTCATACGCCATTAATACGCCGTCCTTTTCTTCCAAATAGTCTATTTCTTGTTGTTGAACTGTTCTCCAAAAGTAAGTCAATGCGTAATCTCCTGTATATTCGTGTTTTTTCTTTAACTCGCTAATCATATAGTTTTCCCACAACTTGCCTTGGTCATCACGCAAAGCAATATCGTTGAAATTTCCGATTAACGCATTACGAATGCCATTGTCGTAGAAATACACTTTCTTGCTCATCTTCAACTCATTGCGAAGATTTCTGCTAAAAGAACCTAAACGGAAAATAACCTGAATTTGTTCCAAAAGTGTTATATATTTCTCCACTGTCGCTTTGTCCATTCCCACACTATTCGCCAGTTCTGAATACGAAACTTCGCTACCAACCTGAAAAGCGAGCGATTGCAATAACTTTACAAGTTTATCGGGATGTTTTATTCTCTCCCATTCTAATATGTCCTTATACAAATAACTATTTGTCAATTGCGATAGAATGGCCCTTTCGTTTCCTGTATTGTTAACCACATCGGGATAACAACCATACACCAAACGCAACGGAAGATTTTTTATTTCATTCACCGTGCCAAAATGTTGTTGTAATTCAAAAAAAGAAAATGGATATAATTTGTATTCC
The DNA here is from genome assembly GCA_002371705.1 of Bacteroidales bacterium UBA3754. GTDB lineage: Bacteria > Bacteroidota > Bacteroidia > Bacteroidales > UBA1715 > UBA1715. The sequence continues at coordinate 7,595 of DFGI01000030.1, read as the reverse complement.
CACTTTCTTCCAGTAAGCGGTTCATTAATTCGGTTAGCCAATTCAAAGGCGGAACTGCCTGTAATCAACAACTGAACGTTTGGAAGATTGTCTGTTATCAATTTCATTTGCAATCCAATATTTTCAACTCGTTGCGCTTCATCAACCACAACAATATCATTATTCCCGAACAATGATGGTAACTTGCTGATGGTGAGGTTAGAAATAAGATTTCTGTTTGTAATGTCGTCCGCATCTAACCATTGTACATTTTTCCCGTCTTTCACCAACTCCTTCAACAACGTTGTTTTTCCCGTTTGACGAGCACCAATGAGCACAATGGCTTTCCCAGTATTCATCAAACGTTTTAATACATCGAATAATTGCCTTTGAATCATAATCTAATTTTTACAAAAATAAGTAATTATTCTTGAAAACGCAATATTCAGGGAATCTATTCTCCAAATATTATAAGATTCAGGGAATTGATTCTCTAAATATTAACAATAATGGACAGAATCTCTTCCGCCCTTTATACGTTTGATTTTGATTGTAGAGCTGCCACATTGTGACAGCTTTTTTGTCATCTAACACCACAAAATACACCCCTGCTTTGGGTTTTGTTATAATTTCCATTGGCGTTTTGGCATTTTTCAATACATTTACATTAACATATAAACAATTACATAATGAAGAATCTGCAAGCCGTTCAACCCATTTCGGTTGACAACATTAAAGCAAAAATCTACGAATTTCGTGGGCAAAAGGTAATGCTTGACTTTGATTTGGCATCGCTCTATCAAGTGGAAACAAGAACATTAAATCAAGCTGTAAAAAGAAACATTGAACGGTTTCCCGACGATTTCATGTTTCGATTGAATTCTGAAGAATGGAACAATATGTCATCACAAATTGTGATGACATCATCATCGAAACGCCCCAAAAACGCCATTCCGTACGCTTTTACAGAACACGGAGTGGTGATGCTTGCGTCGGTTTTACGAAGTGACATTGCAATACAAACAAGCGTATCAATAACAAGGGCATTTGTGGCAATTAGAAAAGCATTGCAAAACATCAACAACGTGAATCTTAAAATAGAAAATCTCTCCCTCCGAATTGAAAAACTTAACGATTACATAGAAAACGTATTGCAAACCCAAAACGACATAAACGACGACACCGCCGCACAACTGGAACTGATAAACCAAACCCTTGCGGAATTGCAAGCAGAAAACACCATGAAAAAACAATTCGAAGAACGAAAACCAGTAGGTTTTAGGATTGAGAAATAACATACGAAGATTTCTCGCTTCGCTCGAAAAGACGTGCATTTTTTCTTATTCCCCACCACGACCGTCATGCCGAAAGAAGTGGGGCTTCTCACCATTGAGCATTACGCATTAAAAAAGGCCGCCTTACGACGACCTTTAATTTATAACATTTTTATTTCCAACGATTTGTAGAGACGCGATTAATCGCGTCTCTACGAAATTACCGTACCGAAACAACTACCGTTTTGCCATCTGCAACCACAAAATACACCTCAGATTTGAGATGTTAACTGCATAAATCAATGACTATTCTAATCTATTCACCTTTAGTATTAGTGACTTTTTTTTACAAAAAGATTATCGTCGTATCCAACTTATCCCTTTGTTTGTTGAGCGATATACCCCTTTATCTGTGTTAGCTAATATTTCGGAACCATTCACCATTAAACTCTGAAATTCGCCACATGATGAACCAGAATATCTGCGAACCCATGAGATTCCTTTATTTGATGAAGAATAAACACCTTTGGTTGTGGCAGCAATAATTTCCGTACCCAAAACAATTAAATCCTTGAATTGTCCACACGATGTCCCAGAATATCTTCTTGTCCAAAAAATTCCTTTATTTGTAGAATATTCAATTCCTTTATCCGAGCAACGAATCAGTTCGTTGCCATAATTGATCATTTGTGACATAATGCACTTATTTTTCTCGTTTAAGACTATTTTTTGCCGATTCAATTTGCCGTTTATAAGATTCTATAGCCCTATCGTGACGCGCAGCATGATCAACCTTTGATTTTCGATACATTGCTTTTGAAGAAGGAGAACTTGCACTCTTAATCATACGTGCATAATATTCATTATCTTTCTTCTTTGCATCTTTTTCCTTCTGCATTGCCGTCCGAAGATCAATTATTTTTTTTCGATAATACTCCTTGCTCATATTTGTATGAATTAAAATGTTTATTTATTGTACTGATATTTCATCTGTATTTTCTTCGTCATAAGAATCCTTTATGGTTATGTTTACAATCTTAAATCCGAATGATTTGAAAAACGACGCTAACTTTTCTATTCCGATTTCATTTGCTTTATTTAAAATGTTGTTATTGATCTTGTTTTATAAAATTTTTTTTCCATTGTATTATAATTTAAGTTGTTTATTTGCCATTGAGGATTTTATTTTGTTTGTATTTATTAATTAAAATTTCCCATTGGGATAATTTTGTTTTTTCATAAGGGAAAATATCCTTAACTTCAAATCCTGAATCTTTGTCGATATCATAAAGGAAGCGGTCTAAATCCTCGAATCTCACATCCAGACCATAATAGCCAGTTTGAGCAATATCACGAAGTTTTTGAAGATATTTTATATATGTAATAATCAACTGTTTTTCGTTTTTATTAGATAGAGTTTCTTGTTTGGTATAATCAAATGCAGCACGATATGCCCGAGCATCAATTATTTGATAAACTTGTGGATTTATAAAACGTAAATAGGTAGAAGCCATAGGTAATCTTACGCCCTTTGATTTGAGTAGTGCATCTAATACAACTGTTGTTTTTTCTTCGTCCAATTGCATCAATGATTTTAATGTATTAAGTTTTTCTATAACATCGTCACTTATAAAAACATACCTATCCAACTTCCACAATGTTATTTCTCTAATTGTGTTGATGTTAAACCTTGAATGTTGAAGTTTGTCAAGTTCGTCAGTAACATCAGTCAGATATTCAAATTCCTTTTTGAATTCATGTTCTTTCGTTTTTATAATATAACTTGCCATAATTTTTTAATCCCATTTGCCTACAGCGTAGCCAGAATTTCCTTCGTCAAAGATTTTTATTGCCGTAATAAGATTCAGTATTCTTTGAACTTTATCCATATTTCATAAAAATTAAAGCCGACACATTCGCATCGGCTTTTGAATCATTTACTTACCGGCTTGAGTAAGAGTTACATCGTCTTTTGCCAAAGCTGTATCATTTGCATTTGCTACTTGGACTCCTATCCCCCACATCTCAGCAAATTTCTTCTCAAAATTTCCAACTAACATATTGCCTTTAACAGCAAGTTCGCCACCTTTTGCTCCCTCAGCACGAATTGAAGCTAAAGTCGCGTCGTCATCGGCAAACCGTCCTTTGCCACTTACGCTTTGATATACACGCAATGTTGCTCCAAAAGCCTTTTTAAAATCATTTTTTAATGATTTTACCTTCATTTTTCCACTTACTGAAATTTCTGCCATAATGAATAAATTTTAATAATTAATAATGAGTTATTTGAATAATCTTTTAATCTTGTTTTTTAGACTATTTTTTGCTTTGCGAACTTCTGCCATCCGTTCTGCAACCTCTTTATATTCTTTTGTTCGTTTGTCGAGTTTTCCATCGGCTCGTTTGGGGGCTGAAGATGAAGATTTCTTCGCAATTGAAGTTGTTTTTTGTGCTGCACGTGCTTTTTGAGCTCGTTCTACCATTTCTTTGTATTCCTTTGTACGCTTGTCAACTCTCCCTGATGCTGTTTTTTGTACTGCCATAGTCTTAATTATTTATTCAATTATTATAAATTCTGTTCTTCTGTTAATATTTGCTTCTGGATTTTCGGAATCTTTTAACTCGCTACTTCCTTTTCCTTCCCATTGCAGTCTATTTTTTGATATTCCTTGTGAAATCAAGAAATCAACCGCTGCTTTCGCACGTCCTTCTGAAAGTTCTTGATTGAACTTTACATCGCCTTCAGCCGAAGTGTGCCCCACAATTATAAGTTTAAGACTTTCTTGCTTTTCCATCAGTTTTGCTAAATCGTGAAGAACAAATTTTGCAGCGTCGTTTAATTCTGTCTTTCCTTTTTCAAATTCCGCAGCATTGAAATTCTTTTCGATTTCTTCTATTTGCTGTATGTATACCGTATCAACAACTGTCACCACTTTTTCTACCACCTGTGGCTCTTTATTACAACTTCGCATGAGCAAAAGAGCAAGTATTGCAATTATTACAACCGCTCCAATCAATACCCACAACCAAGTTTTTGATTTTGTTGGTACAGGCGGAACATATCCATTTAAATATTCCAAACGCCAACCGCCTTTTTTGCCAATACCTTTTTCGGCGGCAGTAAATTCTGCAATTTCAATGTCATATTGCTTTGCATGTGAAACCAATCTTTCAAAACTTGGCTTTGTCCACATACGAACAACTCCCATACGGCTTTTGTTTGGCATATACAGCCATTCGTTTTTTTCAACAAAATAACCTTGTCCTTGTGTGTACCAAGTATCTCCTTTGGCAACATGTGCTTGAATTTCTTCTTCGGTCATAAAAATTTGTTTTGAACCACAGTCGGGGTTCAATTCATTTGGAAAAGCTTTCTTAAAATCTTCCAATGTTGCATGAGGATACATCACTTGATATGCATTGATTATTCCCAATGCTGTCCGATTCTGAGCTTTTCCGTAAACTCTAATTTTACTTGCCATAATATTTTATTTATTTTAATATCCCTCAATTTATCAGATCGATAATAGTATTAAAAAAGCAAATCCCAACTCAATAAGCTCTAAGTACAATCATATTCGCATTTTTCTACAAATAACTTTTAATTTTTTCCACCACGCAAAGTCCTTTTTAGTCCTTTTTCATTCCCATATCAAAATCATCTCAGACATTATTTTTCAAAACATCTTATTATTCAGCACTTTACAAAAAGTAATAATATCATATATGATAACGAATATGCAATAATAAACCATTTTCTTTATAAAACCAAATTTTTCAAGGAAATGGCTTCGGAAAAAGACATAAATGCGGAAATCGGTCGGAGAATTCGTCAAATTCGTGAGAAGCAGGGAATTACCCAGCACGAGCTTGCTCTCCGTTGCGACATCGAGGCCTCCAATATGTGCCGAATAGAATCGGGCAACACCAACCTCACTGTTAAAACTATGGTTCGCGTCTGCTCTTCACTCAACGTGCCGTTCTACAAACTCACAGAAGGAATAAAGTAACCCATCAATACGACAAATTCTGTATCAACCGTATTCTTTGGTTGTTTTGTTCTATCCGTTTTTCTAGAACTTTCAATTTTTGGAACTGTTCTTCGTCAAGTTCATCGTCAAGAACGTTATACCGTTGCACGCTATCCACTGTTTCCTGCAATGCAACGTAGTCTTTCAGCAGAGAATACGATGTTCCTTCGTTCACATATCTATCTACCATATTTTCCATTGATATGGCAATAGACTCCAATGTTTTTAGATACGATTCAACCCGTGCGTTTTTAACCTTTTCGTATCGAAATACAAATCGGATACGGATTTGTTTTGCATTTTTCAAACGTTCTGCGTCAATATTCCACGAAACCGAAAACACATCCCCCTCGGCTAAGTTCATTAGACTATCGACAGACATATCAACCATTTGCGACGGTTGCGAAACGTATATAATGCTGTCTTGCCCGTCAATGGCTTCTAACACAAAGCCAACCTTGTAAAAACTTTTTTTCGGCGTAACAGTGTCGGCATACGAACGAAAAAGGGCTTTCTTTGGAAATCCAAGTTTTGCACGATTGCGTTTCAAACGCACAACAAGCGAACCTTGCGTTGAGGAAACTGAAAAAATAGAGTCAACAAGTGAAAAACAACGTCCTTTGTTTCCGACGATTTCATGCTGCCGAGCCAATAAGACAATTTGTTCGTTTTGATTTTTTTGCACTTCCTGAATCGATTCAATTTGTCTTTCAAAAAATGATATTTTATTGAAAATCAACAATAAAAACAAAACGGCAACTATAATCGCACAACTTATAACAACCGCACCACGCCGCATTGTAACTCCAAAGTTAATGGCACGGAGAATCTCATCGGCAGAACGATAGCGTTCATCGCGATTTTCACGGACGCATTTTCGTGCTATTTTTTTATAAAAATGTGGTAACGGAAGTGATTCAAGTATTTTGCCGAACGAATATATATCGGCACGGCAGTCCAATGGCTCATTTCCTGCAAGTTGTTCGGGGGCAATGTACGAAAGACTTCCCGCAGGTTGTTTCAGTGTAGTGTAGTTATCGCTGTCGGACAGACCGAAATCAATGATTTTAACGTTGTTGCCGTTTTTGGTAATGAGTATGTTGTCGGGCTTTAAATCACGGTGAATGATTTGCTTGGAATGTACATAGGAAAGTGCGTCAAGAATTTGATTTACAATCTTTTCGTATTCTTTCACGGAATGTTGTGACTTTTGGAATTCCACAAGCGACACACCATCAATGTATTCCATCAGAATGGATTTTCCAACGACGGCATCATTCTCAAAAAAGAGCCTCCTCACAATGTTGGGATGGTCGAATTGACTCATCAGGTCAAATTCCTTTGCCAGCAAATCCTGATACTGGGAACGGTCGGCAACGTCGGTCCTGAGTCCTTTCAGAATATACCATTTCCCATTGCGCTGGGCTTTAAAAATGCGATTATAGCCCTTATCGCTCAACTCAACGTAATTGTGAAATCCGTCGCCTTCGTCAGCGGAATGCAAAGGGGAAAAAATTCCCGAAGTATCTATGTCCGTTTCTACATTCATTGCGACGAAAATACAAAAAGGATTAACAAGGTCTGATGAAAAGTCTGATTTTTTGCGTTATTTTGTGACAAATGAAAACAGGGAAAAATTCATCGGAAGTATTTGAGCTGCGGAAGGAATTGGAGCGGTCTCTCGGCAAGAAGTTGAAAACTCCTGCCGATTTTGAATTTTGCGTCGGTGCCATTTGGGAACGATTGCACCAGAACATAAGTCCGACCACGCTCAAACGTATGTGGGGCTATATTGAAGGAGCCGACACTACACGTCTTTCGACGCTCAATTTGTTAAGCCACTATTTGGGTTATTCCGATTGGGACGGCTTTCGGCGACATTTGGAAGAAAATAGTGAATCCCAGAGCAACGAAATGATAAATCCCACATTATTGTCATCAAGTCTGCACAATGGCGAACGTGTTGAAATTCAATGGCAACCAAATCGCCGTTGTGTTTTGGAATATTTGGGCGAAAACTCGTTTGTCGTAATCGAATCTGAACATTCTAAATTACAGAAAGGCAACACATTTGAATGTCTGTCGTTTTATCTTCACCATCCATTATATATCGACAATCTTGTGCAAGGTGATAATGCTCCCGTTTCCTTCGTCGTTGGCAAACGCGACGGATTGACGGTGGTAAAACGATATATTTAATGCTCAATGCGTAATGGTCAATGCTCAATTTTAGTTATGAGTTATTGGTTATGAATTGTGAATTGTTCGGATACGGGCATAAAAAAAGTCCGCCAGTTTCCCTGACGGACCC
>DFGI01000077.1 GCA_002371705.1 Bacteroidales bacterium UBA3754 | reverse complement strand
TTCGGCGACAGAAGAAAAGAAATGTTGCAGGATATTGCAATTCTTACCAACGGTACTGTTATCAGCGAAGAAACAGGCTTGAAACTTGAAACTACTACAATCGACCAACTTGGTCAGTGTGAAAAGATTTCTATCAATAAAGAAAACACAACGATTGTCGGCGGTAAAGGTTCAAAAGATGCAATCAACGCACGTGCGGCTCAAATCAAGGCACAAATCGCTGCAAGCACGTCGGATTACGACAAGGAAAAACTTCAGGAACGTTTGGCAAAATTGGCAGGCGGCGTGGCAGTTTTGTACGTTGGTGCAACTACCGAAGTTGAAATGAAAGAAAAGAAAGACCGTGTTGAAGACGCATTGAGCGCAACTCGTGCCGCTGTTGAAGAAGGTATCATCCCTGGTGGTGGTGTTGCTCTTATTCGTGCTCAGGAAGCGTTGAACGGTTTGACAGGTGCGAACGAAGACGAAAACACTGGTATTGAAATCATTAAACGTGCCATTGAAGAACCACTTCGTCAGATTGTGGCAAATGCAGGCGGCGAAGGTTCTGTAGTGGTGAACAAAGTTCGCGAAGGGGAAGGCGATTTCGGTTACAACGCTCGTACAGAACAATACGAAGACTTGAAGAAGGCAGGTATTATCGATCCGAAGAAAGTGACTCGTATTGCTCTTGAAAATGCGGCTTCAGTTGCCGGAATGTTGTTGACGACAGAATGTGTACTTGCAGAAGAAAAGAAAGACGAGCCAGCTGCTCCAATGGGTGCACCAGGAATGGGCGGCATGGGAGGAATGATGTAATCAATACAAATTCTTTCATAACACAAGAAAAGCAGAATCGAAAGGTTCTGCTTTCTTTTTATCTTTGTGCCAGCGCAATGCTTGCAAAGCTGATGGATTTTGCGTTGGAATGGTGTAGAATTGTTTCGGCGCAGGAAATACAGGTTGCGCCTGTGGTTATCACATCGTCGAGAATGAGTATGTGCTTGCCGTCGAGTTGCGAGGGGACGGCTACTTCGAAAATTCCTTGTACGTTTTGGACGCGTTCTTCCTTGTTTTTGCGTGTTTGCGTTTTAGTATTGACTGCTCGGATTACCGCATTTTCAAGAATTGCAATTCCTGTAATGTTGGCAATCCCTTGGGCTAAAACGGCGCTCTGGTTGTAACCCCGTTTTCGTTGTCGCTTGGGATGGAGCGGAATCGGCACAATTGCGTCAATTCCCGTAAGAAAGCCTGATTTCTGTAACGCCACACCAAACAATTCTCCTAACAGTGTTCCAATATCCTCGCGCCCTTGATATTTCAGCTTGTGCACCAAATGCGCATATTGTGTGTGTTTTTGGTAGTTGAAAAACGCTGTGGCGCGCTCAAACGGCACGCTTCCCGCAAATAGTTCCTCCACGGGGTTGTGCTCCAAATTATGCAGATGAATCAGTGGAATGTCGAGCAGACAATCCGTGCATAAAATATGTTCACCATACCGAAGGCTGTTGCCGCACACGTCGCACGTTTCGGGAAAGAATAGTTGAAGCAAATCCCGAAGACGCTCGAAAATCGCATTCACTATTTAACCGTGCCTTGCAATTCCAAGTAGCGGGCAATGTATTTCCCAATAATGTCGAACTCAAGGTTTACGCGGCTTCCAACTTGAATTGCGTGGAAATTCGTGTGCTCGTATGTGTAGGGAATAATTGCCACTTGGAACGACTTCCGTTGGGAATTCACCACTGTGAGGCTCACGCCGTTCACCGTAACTGAACCTTTTTCCACCGTGATGTAGTCTTTTTGTGCTGGTTCGTATTCAAACGTGTAGTACCAACTGCCGTCAACGGGTTCAACCTTTGTGCAAACGGCGGTTTGGTCAACGTGGCCTTGCACAATGTGACCGTCGAGGCGGCCGTTCATATTCATACTGCGTTCAACGTTTACTTCGCTGCCAACGGTCAAATCGCCCAAATTCGATTTGATGAGCGTTTCCTGCATTGCCGTAACCGTGTAGGTAGTGTCGGTTTTGCGTACCACTGTGAGACACACGCCGTTGTGCGAAACGCTTTGGTCGATTCCCAATTCGTTCACAAAACTGCAACTCAACGTAAAATGGATGTTGGTCTGGTCTTTTTCGATGCCAACTACTTTGGCACATTCTTCAACTATTCCTGAGAACATATCGTATATGGTTTTATGTTGCGACAAAAATAATGATTCTTCTAAAAAGTTTTTCATAAAGTTTGCCAGATTTTCATAAAATATCTGCATTTTTGGATTTCAGATAAATAAATATGAGTAAATCACAACAAACAGTTATAATATTTCTTTCGATACTTACTTTTTTCTCTTGTAGGGTGAAAGCGCAGCGGGCTGATTTTGATTTGTCGGAGATTGCGTGTCTGCAAAATGAAAAACCGTGCCAAATCATCGAGCACGTTGGCTACACAGTGTGTTATAATTCGCAATGGCACATTCCCAATTGGGTCGCATACGAACTCACCGACACCGAAACCAAAGGTGTGGTGCCTCGCAAGGGAAATGATTTCTTCACCAACGACCCTGAAGTCGTGGGCGATTTCATAACGCATTCCGACTATTCGGGTTCTGGTTTCGACCGTGGGCACATGGCTCCTGCTGGCGATATGAAATGGAGCCAACAGGCTATGGCCGAAAGTTTTTATATGTCGAATATGTGTCCGCAGAACCACGACCTGAACGATGGCGATTGGAAAATCCTTGAGGAGCGGATACGCAAATGGGCGGGGCAATGTGGTAGTGTTTATGTGATTTGCGGCCCGTTGGTGTCGGAACATGCGCAAACAATTGGACGCAAAAAAATTGTGGCTCCCGAAGGTTTTTTTAAGGTTTTGCTGAAAAATACGCCAAATGGCTATGAAACAATTGGTTTTGTGTTCCAAAACGAAGGCGGACATAATCCGCTTTCGTCGTATGTGGTGAGCGTTGACGAAATAGAGGCGATGACAGATATTGATTTTTTCCAGATTTTGCCCGATGAGATTGAAAATGCGGTGGAAGGCACGTATAACCTCCGAGTGTGGGGATTGTAGCCGTTTCTGCCACGTAGCAGGAATTTCTTCCAGATTATAATGGATAACTCGTTGCTATATAATAAAAATGCCGTACTTTTGTCGGACGAAAAAACGATTCACAAAATGGAGAATAAGAAAATCGCAATGGCTTGCGACCACGCAGGTTTCGAAATGAAAGAATACATCAAGAAACTTCTTGTGCAGAACGGTTACGAGCCCGTTGATTTTGGGACAAACAGCAACGATTCTGTTGATTATCCCGATTTTGCCCACAAGGTTGGAACCGTAATCAGTTCGGGAGAATTTTCCACCGGACTTGTGCTGTGCGGTTCGGGAAATGGTGTCAATATGACAGTCAACAAACATAAGGGGGTTCGCTCCGCATTGTGCTGGAACGAAGAAATTGCGCGCCTCGCACGGGCTCACAACAACGCAAACGTATGTGCGCTTCCGGCACGTTTCATCGCTGCCGACGATGCGTGGAGAATCGTGAAAACATTCTTAAATTCTGAATTTGAGGGCGGCCGCCACACAAACAGAGTCAACAAAATTGATTTGTAGATACTATGGCAAATCCTAAAGAAATCCAATTCAAAAAAGACGCGGCGCGGGTTTCCTTCGACGAGAAACACCGTAAGACCATCCGCTTCAATATGGGAAAATACTATGCCGCTGTGGCAAAAGGCGCTGCGCGGTACCAAGATAGGGAAGCTGCCCGTAATAAGGCGGCGGCTATCAAACGGCACACGCTCGAACATCTTTCGGAATATCTGCAGCAATTCGAGAAGAATTTTACCCGAAATGGCGGTACTGTGCTTTGGGCACGCACTGCCGAGGATGCGATAGCATATATTACACAGATTTTCCAGGAAAATAACGTGAAATCCATCGTTAAAAGTAAATCCATGACGACGGAAGAAATCGAATTGAACGAAAATCTGAAGAAAATCGGCGTGGAATCGGTGGAAACCGACTTGGGCGAATACATTGTGCAACTCGCCGGCGAAAAACCATATCATATTGTAACACCTGCTATGCACAAGTCAAAAGCCGATGTGGCACAGTTGTTCAATAAACACTTCGGTTTCCCATTGGAAAGTTCCGCAGAGGAAATGACGATGCTGGCTCGCGCAAAACTGCGGGAGAAATATCTGGCGGCGGACGCGGGCATTACGGGCGCAAATTTCATTATTGCCGACAAAGGCGCGATTGCTGTTACCGAAAACGAAGGAAACGCGCTTATGTCAACGTCGTTTCCAAAACTTCAAATCGCTATTGCGGGAATCGAAAAAATAATCCCTTCGTATAAGGACTTGGCGCTGTTTTGGCCTCATTTGGCGCAAAATGGCACGGGACAGCCTATTACAGCCTATTCATCGGTGTTTAGCGGTCCTAAAAAGGAAAACGAATCGCATGGACCTGAAAAAATGTATGTGATTTTGTTGGATAATGGCCGTACCAATATATATAAGCAGGACACGTTCCGCGTGGCATTGTCGTGCATCCGTTGTGGCGCGTGCCTGAACGCTTGTCCTATTTATAAAAACATTGGCGGCTACACGTACAATACAACATACCAAGGCCCAATCGGCACGGTAATATCGCCGCATTTGAAAGGGTTCGAATCGTTCGCCCATCTTTGTTCCGCATGTTCGCTTTGCGCGAATTGCGCAAGCGTGTGCCCGGTAAAAATGCCGTTGAACGATTTGATACTTGAAAATCGCAAGTTGGCGGTTCAAGGAGGGTATTTCCACGCAATGGAAAAACCGATTATCGACGGGTTCACATTCTTTACGAAAAAAGCCTGTAGAACTGATTGCGTGGGCGGTGGTGTGAAAAATCTTGCCGCAAAATGCCTTGGCAAAAATGTATGGGGAAGCAAACGTTCATTCCCGAAATTCGCGAAAAAATCGTTCAGAAAATTGTACAAAAATAAATTATAAGCCACTGAATGAAAATAAATTTCGGGTTTCTGTTATACGAATTCCGAATTAAAGTATATATTTGCCGTCTAAAAAAAGTAAAATTAGGTTAATTTAAACAATATAGAAATGCAAAACAAAGGATTTATCCGCGTATTCACAGTCTGCTTGGTATTGGCAGCACTTTATTCTCTATCGTTCACCTACTTCACATCGAAAGCAAATCGTGATGCTGACAAATATGCCAAAGAATTGGCTGGTGACGACAATATCGCATACGCTGCGTATCAAAAACAGTTTTTAGATTCATTGTCACAACAGAAAGATTACTACAATTTCTTCTGGTTGCGTAAGTTTAGCTTGAACGAATGCCGTCAGCACGAGCTGAACCTTGGTTTGGACTTGAAGGGTGGTATGAACGTTACATTGCAGATTTCAACCCGCGACTTGATTAAAAATCTTTCGTCGGACGGTGATGCCGACACAATGTTGGTAAAAACTCTTGACCTTGCCGACAAAATTGAGCAGGAAGCTGGTGAAACATATATTTCCGCTTTTGGAAAAGCATTTACCCAATTGTATCCAAACAACTTCCTTCGTACTTTATTCGTGGCTAACGAAGATTTGTTGGGTAAAATCACATACAACTCAACAAACGAAGAGGTGTTGAGTGTGTTGGAGGCAGAGGAAAATTCAGCTATCGAAAATACATTCAATGTGTTGAGAACCCGTATCGACCGTTTCGGTGTTACACAGCCAAACATTCAAAATGTTGGTGGTGGCCGTATCTTGGTTGAACTTCCAGGTGTTGAGGACCGCGAACGTGTCCGTGAACTTTTGGAAAGCTCCGCTCAGTTGGAATTCTGGGAAACATACAACAACTCTGAGGTTTACCAACTTTTGTTCTCAATCAACAACACGTTGGCTGCAATGAACAAAGTTGAATCGGGAAAAGACACTACAACAGTTGCGCAATCCGCAGCCGACACAACTTCGAAAGACCTTTCTTTGAAGGAACAAATCCAACAAGGCGATTCTGCCGCAGTTGATTCTGCTCAACTGATGGCTCAAAACGCTGAAGAATTCAAGAAAGCTAATCCATTCTTCGCATATCTTACTCCAAATATTGACCGTGAAGGTCGTGTTGGATATGGACCTGTGGTTGGTTATGCTTCATCAATTGATGTCGCAAGAATTGATTCCATCTTGGCTATGCCTGAAATCAAGGCTATTCTTGCAGAAAATGCTCCTGAATTGAAATTAACGTGGTCGAAAAAAGCGGAAAACGGTATTTATACGTTGATTGCTTTGAAAGATGTTGATTTGGACGGTCACGCTTCGTTGGAAGGCGACATCGTGGTTGATGCCCGCCCTGAATTCTCGAATACAGGCGGCGGCGCAAGCGTTCGTATGGTGATGAACAGCGAGGGTGCTAAAGAATGGAAACGTCTTACTAAAGAAAATATCCAACGCTCGGTTGCTATCGTTCTTGATGGATATGTATATTCGTATCCAACAGTTCAAAGCGAAATCAGCGACGGTATTTCTTCTATTACTGGCGATTTCTCTATCGCTCAGGCAACTGACTTGGCAAACATTTTGAAATCTGGTAAATTGTCGGCACGCGCCCACATTATGAATGCTGAATTCGTAGGTCCTTCACTTGGTAAGGAATCTATCAGAACAGGTATTCTTTCGTTCATCGGCGCATTTATCCTTGTGTTGATTTATATGATTTTCTACTATCGTAAGGCTGGTGCTGTTGCAAGTGTGGCTTTGCTGTTGAACTTGTTCTTAATCTTCGGCGTTCTTGCTTCGCTTGGTGCAGTTCTTACGTTGTCGGGTATCGCTGGTATCGTGCTTACTCTTGGTATGGCGGTCGATGCCAATGTGATTATCTATGAACGTATCCGTGAGGAACTTGCGGCTGGCAAGGGAACAAAACTTGCAATTGCCGACGGTTTCAAAAACGCATATTCGGCAATCATCGATGGTCAGGTAACCACATTCCTGACAGGTTTGATTTTGTTCATCTTCGGTACAGGACCTATCCAAGGTTTTGCAACCACATTGTTGATTGGTATCTTGACTTCATTGTTCTGCGGAATCTTCATCACTCGTTTGATTTTCGAGAGATTCCTCGACAAGAAGAAGGAAATTTCTTTCGACAGCAGTTTGACTCGTGGCGCATTCAAAAATATCAATATTGATTTCATCAAATCGGGTAAAGTTACTGCGTTTATTTCTGGCGCAATGATTTTGGTTTCAATTCTTTCGATTTGCGTGAGAGGATTCGATGTGGGTGTTGATTTCGCCGGTGGTCGTTCGTTTGTAATCGAAATGAAGGGCGAACGTAATGTAGAGGCTATTTCAGCCGCTTTGAATGCTCAGTTCGAAGGTGCTTCTGCCGAAGTTAAGACATACGGCGCATCTGATATCAAGGTTACAACGAACTACAAAATCAACGAAAAATCGAACCACGACATTGATGCCGAAATTGAAGGAAAGTTGTTCGAAGGTATGAAACCGTTCTTGGGTGACGATGTTACTTTGGAATCATTCAAACAAGAAAACTTGAAACAATCCGATATGGTTGGTCCTACAATCGCCAACGATATTATCTATGGCGCAATCATCGCAATCATCATTGCATTGATATGTATGTTCTTGTACATCTTCGTTCGATTCTCAAAATGGCAATATGGTCTTGGCGCAGTTGCTGCGTTGTTCCACGATACAATCATTGTGATAGGTATCTACTCTATATTGTACGGAATTGTTCCATTCTCAATGGAAATCGGTCAAACGTTCGTTGCGGCAATCTTAACGATTATTGGTTACTCTATCAACGATACCGTGGTTGTATTCGACCGTATCCGTGAGTTCACACGTGAATATCCAAAACGTAACACAAAAATGTTGTTCAACCAAGGTATCAATAGCACAATCAGCCGTACTATCAATACTTCTATGACAACATTCCTTACATTGTTGATTATGTTCTTCTTCGGTGCCGATTCAATTAAGGGATTTGTATTCTCAATGGCTATCGGTGTGATTGTTGGTACATATTCATCATTGTTCGTTGCATCGCCGATTTCTTACGCATTTATGAAGAAAAACCAAGGCGAGGAATAAATACAACTGAATTGTCTTCAAAGAGAGTATCAGCGATGGTACTCTCTTTTATTTTGTAGGAATGAAACGATACGCAATCATAGTGGCAGGCGGAAAAGGTGTCAGGATGGGAAACGATATTCCCAAACAGTTTCTGTTGCTCAACAATAAACCGATTTTGATGAGAAGTTTGGAAGCCTTCCATTCGTTCGATGCCGCGATTGAGTGCGTGATAGTGCTGCCAAAGGCGCAAATTGAATATTGGGATTCGTTGTGCAAACAATACGGTTGCACAATTCCGCATCGCGTTGTTGAAGGCGGCAGCGAACGATTCTTGTCGGTGCGCAACGGACTTCAGGCAATTTCCGACGATGGCGTTGTTGCTGTCCACGATGGCGTTCGCCCGTTGCTGACCGAAACAATGTTGCGCGAAGGCTTTGAAACTGCCGAGAAATTTGGCTCTGCCATTCCGTATGTCGATTCCGTTGATTCGTTGCGCATAATCAACGGCGACCAAACACAAACGCTCGACAGAAGCCAAATAAAACGCATACAAACTCCCCAGATTTTCAATGCCCGAAAGCTTCGCTCAATTATGAATGTGGATTACCAGCCGCAGTTCACTGACGAAGCAACCGTGTGGGAATTGGCGGGCGAAAAACTTCACTTTTACAAAGGCGACACTAAAAATATAAAAATCACAACGCCGGAGGATTTACGGATGGCGGAAGTCCTGCTGTAGAACCAGATTGGTTTGGCATTGTTTTTGTTTCTCTGTGGAAATGGAGAAATAAAATATTTTTTTCTAATTTTACAATCGTTTTTGCGGCTATGGATTTTATAGAGCAGTTATTTAAAGTTTTACCATTTTTAGCGAGTCTTTTTTGGACAATCTATCTCGGTGTGAATGTACGGAACCGCGATAACGCCCAAAAGATGTTGTTCCTGTTCATGTTGGTTGAAACAGGATTGTTTCTTTGCCATGCCATTTATTATAACAGTGCCTTGTGCACGCACTTTACGGCTTGGGATTTGCTCTATTATCTTTGTTCCACATCTGTCTATCCAGCGTATTATTTGTACGTTATTCGTCTTACAGACGGTATGAAACTGACGTTCAAACAGATTTTTCTGATGTGGGCACCGCCAATGTGTATGTTTTTGTTTGTGCTTGTTGGCTATGTTTACGGGTGGACGCGGAGCAAAGGCGAATTTTTGGCGGCTGTCATTCGTGTGAGCCAGTTGGTGGTGGTGGGCATTTTGTCGTTCAAACGACTTTATGTGTACGATATGAAGATACGTAACTTCTATTCGTCAATTGACGACAAGACGGTGAAAAGCACTATGGTAATATCCATATTGTATTTCATAGCGTCGGTTTGCTCGGTGATTTTGTCGGTGCTTGGACGGGAATGGTTCATCGGCTCGTGTATCCTTTGTGTGCCGTCGTTTGTGTTTACAATCCTTACAATTGTCTTTGGCTACATTGGAAGCAAGTACAAGTTCAAAGTGGAACAGTTCGACAGCGATGCCAGTGGCGATGGTGTTGAATCGGACATACAGGACGGACAGCTGTTCTTGTCAATAGAAAATAATATGGCGGATAAACAGTTGTTCCTCCAGCAGGGATTTAATATAAATGAACTTGCCGCAGCGGTAGGAAGTAACAGAACGTACGTTTCGGAAACAATAAACGCGCACTTTGGTCGAACATTCTCCGATTATGTGAACCATTATCGGGTGGAATATGCTAAAAATCTTCTGCAAGCGGGGGCATACACTATTGGCGATATTGCTGCAAAGGCTGGTTTCTCCAGTATAGAGTCGTTCCGTCGAAATTTTAGGAACGAAACAGGCTTGAGCCCTTCACAGTGGAAAAATGATGATTAATGCACAATGCATAATTCATAATGCGCAATTTAGGTAGGAGTTATGAGTTATGAGTTATGGATTATAATAATGTATAATTCACAATGCATAATGCACAATTAGGAATTATGGGTTATAGATTATAGGGGATATGGATTTCAATGCCGTTAGGCATTATCTATTGGTAGATTTTTATCACCTTCCTTTATTTTTCTTAATGCCATTAGGTATTAACAATGCATAAAATAATGCGTAATGCTCAATGCGTAATTGAGATGTGTGGTGTTATTGCCCTCGAAGAGGGTCAACAAATAACCTTGGATTTTGTGAGAATATTCTTTCCTTCGCAAAGCTGACTGCTTTCAGAATAATCACAAAAAAATATTATAAAAATCGCCCGTGTAACTTGTTGTGTGTCAGTTGATTGTGAATATGACCGATTCTGAATATCACCCCTAAGAAAATTTTTCTCGTTGAAAATGAGTGACTTATGGAGCCAAAAATTTGCAAAAACGCCTGTTTTTTTGCCATGTGCAAGTTGTAACTCACTGAGTGGTAGTCGATTGTGAATATGACCGATTTGAAAAATGAGGAAGTCATTCACCCCTACGCCTTGCTGGGACTTGCTTTGCGGTGTGGGGTGAAATTCTTTGCCGAAAATTTGAGTTATATGAATAAAAGGAATGATTTTGAACCGCTTGCTTGTAAAAAAGAAGCATAGTAAAACTAATTTTTAAACATAAATTCATAGGTTTAAAAAACATATAGGTGATGAAATACTGTAATTCATTGATTATGAGTAAATTAAATGTGGGGGAATCCGCCTTGCTGATTTCATGAATTTTAATATAAGCGCTTTCTCCATGCGGGTGGGGAAGGCGTTTTTTGTTGGTTGATGGTTAAATGGTAACAAATATAATAAGTATGATGAAAAGGATTTTAACAACAATGACAATGGCGGCGATGATGTCGGTTGCGTCGTTAGCCCAAAGTTCCGTTGTGAGTGCCGGCGGCGAGGCCACCGGTGACGGCTCGGTGAGCTTTTCGGTGGGACAGACCGCCTACATGACTGCCGCGAACGAAAACGGAAGCCTGTCGCAGGGCGTGCAGCAGGCATACGTAATCACCGCGGAGACGGGCATCGAAATCACGCAAATCCAACTGCGCGCGTTCCCGAACCCGACCAGCGACGTGCTGAACCTGCAAATCAACGGCGGCGAATTCAAAAAGGTGACGTACGCCCTGTACAGCAACACGTCGAAACTGATTGACAAAGGGGCGGTAAACGGTTCCGACACGCAGATTTCGATGGGCGCGTACAAGGCCGGCGTGTATTTCCTTGAGGTGAAGGCCGACGGGAAGGCGGTGAAACGGTTTAAAGTGGTAAAGAATTAGTATTAATGTACAATGCATAATTCACAATGCATAATGCACAATGTACAATTCACAATGTATGTGGGGATGTGTCCTTACAATGAATAGAATAAACAAGTGTCACATTAATTAAATAAAAACAACGATGAAAAAATTCATTACATTTCTTGCGATTCTGATGGCTGCAATGCTGTCGTTCGCACAAATTCCACAGACGATGAGTTACTAGGCGGTTGTGCGCGACGGCGACAATGCCCTGGTGGTTTCGAAGCCTGTAAGTATTGAACTGAGCATATTGCGTGGCTCCGACGAGGGCGACGTGGTGTATGCCGAAAAACACGACGCGGCCACCAATGCCAACGGTTTGGTTTCGTTGGAGTTGGGAAACGGAGAGCAAATCTCCGAAACGGCGTTCTCGCAGATTGACTGGAGCGCGGGTCCGTATTTCGTGAAGACTGTTGCCGAAATCAATGGCAAAACCGTTACAGGCGTAACGCCAATGCTTACGGTTCCTTATGCGAAGTTTGCAGAAAAGGCAGGCAACATTCCCGATTTGACGGATTATGCTAAGAAATCGGACATCCCCGAAGGCGCGAACCTCGACGGTTATGTGAAAACTGAGGAGTTGAACGACTACGCAAAGTCAGCCGATGTTGACAACACCTACGTGAAAAAGGCGGAAATGCCCGCAACTCTTGAGGATTACGCCAAGACCGCCGACGTGGAACAGACCTACGCTAAAAAGGACGAACTTCCAACTGAGGTTGACCTGAGCGACTATGCAAAGAAATCGGACTTGGACGGTTTTGCAACAACGGCAAAAATGAACGACACCTTGAACGTGTACGCAAAATCAACCGAGGTTTCGGGAAATTATGTCACAAAAGAGGAATTTGAAAACTATGTGCTTTCTGGCGGACAAGCCGACGCGGTTGATTTGAGCGTGTATGCGAAATCATCCGACGTGAATGCGGCTCTTGCCGAACTGGAAGGGAAAATCCCCGCCGAACAGGATTTGAGTGGCTTTGCGACTACAGCAAAATTAAATGACACGTTGTCGGTTTATGCAAAATCTGAAACCGTCCCAACCAAAGTGAGCGACCTTGAAAACGATGCAAACTACATCACGTTGAGCGATGTTCCTGCACAAGATTTGACGGGCTATGCAACAAAAGAAGAACTCAGCGCGTTGAACATTCCAAGCGTGGAAGGTTTGGCAAGCGAAGCCTATGTAAATGAGCAAGTTGCGGCTATTGAAATTCCGTCGGTTCCAACCAAAGTGAGCGACCTTGACAACGACGCGAACTACATCACGTTGAGCGATGTGCCTGCCACTGATTTAACGGACTACGCAAAATCAGCCGACGTTTCGGCAACGTATGTAACAAAGGATGAATTTGAAACCTACGTTCTTTCGGGCGGGCAAGCCGACGCGGTTGATTTGAGCGTGTATGCGAAATCATCCGATGTGAATGCTGCCCTTGCGGAATTGGAAGGCAAAATTCCTGCCGCACAAGATTTGAGTGCCTATGCGACAAAAGAAGAGTTGAACGCGTTGAACATTCCAAGCGTGGAAGGTTTGGCAAGCGAAACGTATGTGAACGAGCAGGTTGCGGCTATACAGATTCCAACCGTTCCAACTAAAGTGAGCGACCTTGCCAACGATGCAAACTATATCACATTGAGCGATGTCCCTGCGACTGATTTGACTGGCTACGCAACTACTGCAAAAATGAAGGATACGCTTTCTGTTTATCCTACTACAGCAAAATTGAACGACACGCTCGACGCATACGTGTTGAAAAGCCAAATTGGCACTACAAATTTGGACGGCTACTACTCGAAAGCCGAAGTTGATGCCTTGTTGGCTGAAATGAACGAACGTTTTGCCGCTTTGAGCGACTGGGTTGATGCTTCGAAGAATCCGAAACTTGCAAAACCTACGCTTTCTAGTATGGAAGACATGGAGGCAGTTTTTGTTGCAAAGATTACTTCAGCTGGTTTTGGCGATATAATCGAACGTGGCTTTGTTTGCTCAAGAACACCGAACCCGACTGTGACCGACAATGAAAAGAAATACGTTGCTACGGGTACGGCTGTTGACGAAAATTATACCGGCGGTTGGTATGGGTTTGCTTCGGGCGACACTTACTATGTCCGTGCTTACGCAACCAGCACCACTGGCACCAGCTACAGCGAGCCATATATTCTCACCACTACGCTTATGGCTCCTCGTTTTTACGTGGGTGGCTATAGCGATGTTACGGCGGAATCGTTTAATGTGCATGCGTCCGTGTCCTACGAAGCACAGATTACCCAGTGGGGATTCTGCTATTCAAGCACTACAGAATATCCTACCACCTCGGATGACAAAGTTACCGTTGACGTGGCAGGCAAAGATTTTGAAGCAACAATAACTGGTTTGGTTCCAGGGAAAACCTACTACGTTCGTCCTTTTGCGACAAATTCAAAGGGTACGACATACGGCCTCACATATACTGTGACTACGTTGGCACTTCCGCCTACAGTTGAAGGACTTGCGGCAACAGAGGTTGCAGGCACTTCGTTCAAGGCGAATGCGAATGTTGCGGACTTTGGCGGTGCTGACATAACAGAAAAGGGATTCTGCTACTCAACGAGCGAAAATCCAACATTGGAAAATTCCTCTGTTTCAGGCACATGGAGCGAAGGCGACAACTTTATTGCCGAAGTGACAGGTCTTTCGCCAGTTACGACCTATTACGTGCGTGCATACGCCACGAACTCCGCAGGAACGGCATACAGCGACCAGATAACGGTTACAACCACGGCAGTTCTTGCAACTGTTGCCGATGTAACAAGTTCCGAAATCACAGGTGTTTCATTCAAAGTTGCATCGGAAATTACCGATAACGGCGGAGCGGAAGTAACCGAAAAAGGATTCTGTTACTCGACAACCGAAATTCCTACGGTAGAAAGTTCTAAAAAAGTAGTTGACGGCAACGAGTTTGAAACTACAATTGATGAACTTGCAAACGGCACGACTTATTATGTACGTGCTTACGCTACCAACTCAGTAGGAACTGCATACAGCGAACAGATTTCTGTCCATACGTTGGCACATGCTAAGGTTGCAGATGTTACATATTCTGAAAATATAGGAACCTCGCTCAAGGTTTCGTCTGCTATCAGTTCAAACGGTGGTTTGGAAATAACTGAAAAAGGATTCTGCTATTCAACAACAGGAATACCAACTATTGACGATTCTAAAATAGTTGTAACAGGTGATGATTTTGAAACAACAATAACAGATCTTTCCAGAAATACAACATATTATATACGTGCGTATGCAGTAAATTCTTTTGGAATATCTTATAGTAACTACAAATATGTAAAAACTCCGCCTATAGGTGCGATAGGTTCTGTTTTCTCAGTTGCTGCAAATAAACAAGTATTTTTCTCTCAAGGAAATCTGCGATACCAAGCCAGCACAAACACGTGGAGTTTTGCAGAGCACCAGTATAACAGAATCGGTGATAATAATTCTAATATTTCAGGATCATACGAAGGCTGGATTGACCTGTTCGGCTGGGGAACGAGCGGCTACAACGGCAAAAGGCCATATACAACCATCACATCCAACAACTATTACGGCGACGGCACAAACGACATTGCCGGCACGAACTACGATTGGGGTGTGAACAACGCCATCTCCAACGGCGGCAACCAAGCGGGACAATGGCGTACACTCACAAATGATGAATGGGCATATCTAATCAATACCAGAACCGATGCTGCAAGCAAGAATGGTGTTGCTAAGGTGTACGGATATGAAGGATTGGTATTGCTTCCCGACGAGTGGACTTTGCCAGCAGGCATAACATTCACAAGTGGAGCAAGTGGTGATTATGCACAGAATACATATTCTGCTGAAGATTGGACGAAGATGGAAGCAAACGGTGCCGTATTTCTTCCTGCTGCGGGCTACCGTTTCAATGGGACGGGTGTGGGCTACGTTGATGCCGCCGGCCACTATTGGTCGAGTTCGGCTCGCTTCGACATCGGCGCGAACTATCTGTTTCTCGGCAGAAACGAAGTGAAAACGAATTCCGGAGATCGCAACACTGGGAGATCTGTCCGTCTTGTGCGTGATGTAGAATAGAATATAAAGTAAATTGATTTTTCAAAGGAGCGGGAGTAATTCCGCTCCTTTTTTGTGTGCGGTAATGGTGTAAATAAAAAAACAACAAGACAAAGAGCCCGAAGGGTTCAGACAGAAATTCCCTGCGGCATCACCGTAGGATTAGCGCCCGAAAATAATTCACAATTTATAACTCATAACCCATAATTCATAATTGTGAATTACGCATTGCTTGTACATTATTTGAAAAATCGTAATTTTACAACACACAAATGTATCAAAATGAAAAACGAGCAATTACCAACCGTTGCTGATTTGGCAACAATTCGGACAAGAATATACAATGTCCGAGGAAAGAATGTGATGATAGACAAGGATTTGGCTGTCCTTTATGGTGTTGAAACGAAACGTATCAATGAACAAGTACGTAGAAATAAAGAGCGTTTCCCAGAAGATTTTATGTTTCAATTAACAAAAGAGGAATGTTCAAGGTCGCAAATTGCGACCTTGAACATAAAACAAGGAGAAAACATCAAATATATGCCGTATGCGTTCATAGAGTTAGGTGTGGCAATGTTGAGTAGTGTGCTTCGTTCTCCAATTGCCATTCAGGTGAATATCAACATTATGCGAGCATTCGTGGAAATGCGCGAACGAATCGTAAACTTGTCGGAAAATACGTTACAAATAGAAAATCTCCGTTTGGAGCTGCAAAATCAAAAAGCATACATAGAAGAAATTCTTCATGACCAGAACGATTGCAACGAACTGATGCAAGCTCAGTTAGATGCTTTAACCGACTCCATGACAGAATTAAGTGTGAAGGTCAATTCATAATGTACAATTCATAATTCATAACCAATAACTCCTAACTCCTACATCCTAACTCCTAACTAAAATTGAGCATTGAGCATTCCGCATTGTGCATTAAAAGAATGTCTATCCGTTAATCTTTGCCCAACTATCTTTCAACGTACATGCACGGTTGAATACCAAATGTTCTGGCGTGGAGTCTTTGTCAACGCAGAAGTAGCCTACACGTTCGAACTGCATCTTGTCCAAAACTTTTACGTTAGCCAACGCTGGCTCCATTTTGCAATTTTGAAGCACTTGCAAGGAGTTTGGATTCAAATTGTCGAGGAATGTCTTGCCTTCTTCGCATTCTTCGGGAGCTTCCACGGCAAACAATCGGTCGAACAGACGAACTTCGGCATCAACGGCATGATTTGCCGATACCCAATGAATCGTACCTTTTACCTTGCGGCCGTCGGGCGAATTACCGCCACGTGAAGCAGGGTCGTAGGTACAGCGGATTTCGGTGATGTTTCCGTTAGCGTCTTTTATAACTTCCTGACAGGTAATAAAATATGCGTAACGCAGACGAACTTCTTGTCCCGGCGCAAGACGGAAATATTTCTTTGGCGGGTTTTCCATAAAGTCGTCTTGTTCAATGTACAACTCGCGGCAGAATGGAATTTCGCGTGTGCCGGCATTCTCGTCTTCAGGGTTGTTGATTGCCGTCAACATTTCTGTTTGTCCTTCAGGATAGTTGGTAATTACCACTTTTAATGGGTGTAAAACAGCCATCATACGTGGTGCTACTTTGTTGAGATGCTCGCGCAGACAGAATTCCAACACTGAGTAGTCAATCACGTTGTCGCGTTTTGCCACGCCGATTTTCTCACAGAAGTTTCTGATGGATTCAGGCGTGTAGCCACGACGGCGGAAACCACAGATTGTCGGCATCCGAGGGTCGTCCCAGCCGCTCACATAGTTTTCCTTTACTAATTGAAGCAGTTTTCGCTTGCTCATCACGGTGTAGTTGATGTTCAAACGGGCAAATTCGTACTGGTGCGATGGGAAAATTCCCAATTGTTGAATGAACCAGTCGTAAAGTGGACGGTGAATGTCGAATTCCAGCGTACAAATTGAGTGTGTGATATTTTCAATCGAATCGCTTTCGCCGTGGGCAAAGTCGTACATCGGATAAATGTTCCATTTGTTGCCCGTGCGGTGGTGGTGCGCGTGCAAAATGCGGTACATAATCGGGTCGCGCATTTGCATGTTCGAATGAGCCATGTCGATTTTTGCACGGAGAACTTTTGAACCATCGGGAAATTCACCATTTTTCATACGTTCGAACAAGTCGAGATTTTCCTCAACGCTTCTGTCGCGCCACGGACTTGGAGTTCCCGGAGTTTGCACCGTACCACGGTTTTTGCGGATTTCTTCCAACGATTGGTCGTCAACGTATGCCAATCCACGTTTAATCAGCTGTACAGCCCATTCATACAGTTGGTCGAAATAGTCCGACGCATAGTGCACGCTTGCCCAGTCAAAGCCCAGCCAGCGCACGTCTTCCATAATCGAATCCACGTATTCGGTGTCTTCCTTCACGGGGTTCGTGTCGTCGAAACGCAAATTTGTCTTGCCGCCATATTTTTTTGCTAAGCCAAAATTCAGGCAAATAGATTTTGCGTGTCCTATGTGCAAATATCCGTTTGGCTCGGGCGGGAATCTTGTCAAAATAGACTTGTGTTTACCGCTTGCCAAATCATTCTCAATGATTTCCTCCAAAAAGTTCAGCGATTTCTTCTCGCTGACAGAATCCGTATTTTCTACCATAATATTATATTGTGAGTGCAAAAATAAAAATTTATTGATAGCGGTGACATTCATTCTTTATTTTAATGTATGAAATGCAATTTTGTTTTGGGAAAATTGTTTCTTTGCAAAAAAAAATGATATGACAGGTCTGATAGAATTACAAGATATGGAATTTTACGCCTATCACGGCTGTTTTGCCGCTGAGAAGAAGGTGGGAGGGCGTTTCACGGTGAATTTGTGGTTGGAGTACGATGCGTCGCAGCCAGCCGAAACCGACAATATTAAAGATGCGTTGAACTATCAGACTGCCTACGAGGTTGTGGAAAAACAAATGAAAATCACCTCGTCGTTGCTCGAAAACGTGTGCAAACGAATCCTCGATGCGCTGTTCGACGAGTTCCCCCAATTGCTGACCGCACAGGTTGACGTGTCGAAAATGGCGCCACCTATGGGTGGAAAAATGAAGGCTGTCACGGTTACATTCCGTCGCGAGCGCGAATCCGAAAATGACAATGTGGAGGATTCAAACGATGTGGAACCAGGGTTCCAAGCAACGATTTTTAACCTGCCAATGTGTTGATTTTTTCGGTTTGCAGGAAAAAATTGACGTTTTTGACCTGTAAATTGGATGGGTTTGGATGTCAAAACCATAGTTTTTGATGGAAAAATCGAGAAAATTTTGAATTTTAATTTGTTGATAATCAACGCGAAGAAAAAAATATTCAAAAAAAGTTAAGAAATATTTTGTGGAATTAAAAAATAGTTTCACATTTGCAACCCCGAAAGACAAGAACGTCACCCCAAGCGGGAACGTGAGTCAGACGGGAGAGTACAAAAGAGTACATTGACAAAATGGGAAAGCACCTTACTAAATTTTAGTAAGTATGAATTTAGGGTAGAGTTTTATTTTGAGCTATTAATCTGCGAACAAAGAGATTAAATTAAAGGAATAACAACAACGAAGAGTTTGATCCTGG
>DFGI01000018.1 GCA_002371705.1 Bacteroidales bacterium UBA3754 | reverse complement strand
ATTTCAATGTACTCTATTTCCCCCCTCGCCTTTCATCCTTCCCTTCCGTTTTGGGGTGTGCAAATGTACACACTTTTTCTTTTTCGCAAACTTTTTTTAATGTTTTTTTACAAGTTTTAAACAACACATTGAATATCAGCAATTTATTTTTCACAATTCCTATTCTTTCGTGCATAATTATTGGGATTTTTCGTGTTGGTTTCGTTTCCCACCAAAGGATTTTCGGCGGAAAAATGGAATCTTGCCGAAAAAAACGAGATTTTTCAAGGTGGTTTTACACAAGGATTGTCACATATAAACAATTCAAATCTCTATCACCCTCGGTTTGAACGTCAGCCCATAACGGTGCGTCGAGATAGAGCCGTTTGAGAACACAATATCGTGTTGGCGGACTATGCCGTTTGCACAGTGGATATGTCCGAACAAATGCAACTTGGGCTTTATTTCCAAAACTTTCTCCAAAAGTTGTTCGCTGCCATAGTGAATGTCGTCGTCCAAATCCAAAATTCCTTTTGGCGGCTGATGGGAAATCAGCACGTCGGTGTCGGAAGGAATGGCTGCAATCACCCGTTTGTCCTCGCCAGTAAGGTCGTATTCCATAAACATGGGAACGCCATAGAACTTCACGCCGTCGATTGTCACACCCGAATTTTGAAGGAAATACACGTTTTCGTCAAGACCATCTATATTACTGTCAAACAACAGATTATCGTGATTGCCCGCAATAAAAATCTTGTGTTTGTACGGCAAATCGCAGAACCAATTTATGAAATCGAACAATTCATTTTCGGTACTGGCAAGACTCATATCCCCCGAGTGGACAATTACGTCCGCTTCGGGCAAATCACGCAAATCCTTGTGAAGATTGTGCGTATCGGAAATATGAAGGATTCTCATAAGTTATTTCAAATTCCAGTAAAATCAGATAATGGACGTATTTTAGCACGAAAAGTATTCAAATGTTGCTTTATTTGAAGTTGCTTGCCATATTCTATAGGACTGTTTTCAAATGGAATCACTATGTAATATAACGCATGTTCAGGATTAAAACCCTTAGATATGAGGGTCTCCTTAGACCAAATTTGAAATGAACCTTCTTTTCCTTTTTTTATACGAAACAGTTGTGCGTCGTCACCATTGGTATGCAAAAGAACGTAGTGCATTCTTTCAAATCCGGGCGTTACTTGTAAAGAGCCCTTGGAATCTCCTGCTCGTAAATAGCAAAGGCCTTTTTCAATCATCATTTCACGCAACTCTTTACGAGCATGATTAACTAACACCATTGTTTCGTTTGGAACCTCAGACATCTTTTTGAGCAATTTTACAGCTATCTTTTTATCCTCAATTTCTTGACGACGACGCTGTCCTAACTCTATGAATTGCTTTTCCTGGTCTATTCCTATAAAATTTCTTTCTAACAAGTTTGCTGCAATACCTGTAGTACAACTCCCAGCAAACGGATCTAAAATCGTATCACCTTTGTTGGTAGAAGCAAGAATAATTCTATACAATAACCGTAGCGGTTTTTGTGTAGGATGTTTGCCACACGTTTTTTCCCATTTTCCAACAGATGGGATTTTCCATACGTCTGTCATTTGTTTGCCTCCATTAAGTTCTTTCATAACATCATAGTTGAACTTATGAGGAACTTTTGGTGATTTACGTGCCCAGATAATCAGTTCCGTCGAAAAGTTGAAATAGCGACACGAAAGATTTGGCGGCGGATCGGTTTTCTGCCAAGTGATGATGTTGAGGATTTTGTAACCGCACTCCTGCAAACATCTTTGAACCACAAAAATATTGTGGTAGGTTCCTGAAATCCAAATCGTTCCATCGTCTTTTAATTTGGGACGACAAAGCGAAATCCAACGTTTGTTGAACTCGTAAATGTATTCAGGCGTGCCGCCCTTGTCCCAATCACCTTTGTCCACGCAGACCTGTTTGCCACTCTGAACGCTGATTCCTCCATTTGAGAGAAAATACGGCGGGTCGGCAAATATGGTGTCCACCGTATTATCTGGAATTTGCGGAAGGATTTCGGTACAATCTCCGTGGTAAAGGGTTAGCTCCAATTCTCTATGGTTTAGCTGCATAATAATCTCTCACGCCAAGGAAATATCCCATAGCAAATGCTGCGTGAGGACTTTTATGTCTTTGATTCTGAGCTTGACTTTCTTCTAAATTAGAAATTGTTTCTCCGATGTTGAAATTTTCAATCATCTGTCTTCCTAATTCGTATCCACGTTCAAATGCACAAGCTGCACACTTGTGTCGTCCTACTCCACCTTGATCGATGGGCAAGTCCTTCATATAATCCTGAATTTTTGTATGATCTTTATTACAAGCCATTATAATTATATTTAAATGATTAATATTATCACAATGCAAAGATACAAATACCTTTTTTCATTACCAATTTTTTTGCAATAAAGTAAAAAAATACATAAAAAATTGATTAATACTACGTAAGAATAAATTTTATAAATTCCTTTACATTCGTCAAATTATACACTTTTGGTATAATATTGTACGCTTCTTGAAGTTTGTTTTTTGCTGATTTCCAACCGATTCCATCCGTAATCCATACAAACTCAAAACCATTGACAGAGTTAATTTTAGGCGCAAGTTCTGAATAAGACCGAGCAACTTCATTGAGTTTAGAGCCGCCCGCGCTGTAAAAATTAACTTCAATCAAATATGTTTTTTCTGACGTTTCAATCACAAAATCAAAACGCTTTTCGTCATCGCCGAGAACCTTGGTGATTGCTGCCCATTCTTTTGAATAAACTTCCTGACGAAATTTGATTTTATTTTCTCTAAAAATCTGAGCCACAGTATTCTCCATAATATGACCGCTTCGATTTTTGCGGGCATTTGTGTCCAATCCTGTTTCAATTCCAAAGACATAATCGACAAGGTCTTTGATTGTGCGTTTCCTGAACAAATCAGCCAATCCAGTGCTTTCCAAAAATTCAATGACTCTGTCAATAGAGCCAAAAAAAGTTTTTATATCGACAATATTATTGAGCGAATCAAGAACTTTTTTGCTTCCTTCATCTCTAACCGCAATTAAAATTGGCAGAACAGAAAACGCCGTTTTATCCCTGTTCCAAATAGTTTCAACAGACTTCCTCAAATCAGAAGTTCCAATCAAACTATTTAGCATACAAAGACTTAACTTAATGTCGTCAACATTTCTACCTATTTTTTCAAAGTCGCAGAAGAAATCCAATGTTTGATTGGTTTCTCTTAATTGAGATATAAATGTCTTAAAATCTTGATCTGTATGTGCTGCCATATTATACTGCTTGTTTTAGTTTCGTTTCGTTATAATTGTGTACAAGAATTTCTTGCAGTTTCCCACGCTTATTAGGGTTGGCATTCACCATTCGAGCCGCCCAAACACGGTCTATAGTATATGCAAGATACAAATCTTCAAAAAATGTATCTTTCAAAGGTGTGTTAAAGCAATCGGAATTACTTAACATAAACTTATATCCAGCATCTGTCACCTTATCACAAAAGATTTTTAAACGTTGTTGAGCAAGGTCGTTGAATGCTTCTTTTGAGTAATCGTTGAAACTGCTTGTATTACTTAGCGGACGATATGGTGGGTCAAAATAAAAAAAAGAATTTCCTTTTGCCTTTGATAATGTTTGTTGGTAATCTCCCGTCAGAATTTCTACTTTCTGCAATAATTCGCTGTCAGCATAAATAGTTACAGGATCACAAATTGTGGGTGTCTCGTATTTACCAAATGGAACATTGAACAAACCTGATTTATTAACCCTATAAAGACCATTGAAACACGTGCGATTTAAGAAAAAGAACAAAGTTGTATTACGAATTTCTTCCAAATTCTTTGTGTTAAATTCATCTCGCATCTTCATAAAAAGCTCTTTACGCTCATTCCAATCTCGACATGCATAATACTCTTTTTGAATCTCTTTCAATGAGTTAATTAGCATAGCAGGATTATCCCTTACCACCTTATAGCAAGTAGTGAGGTCTGCATTTATATCATTAATTATCGCCGACTTAATATTCGGGTATGTCTGCAACATATAGAAGAGCATTGCTCCTCCACCGACAAACGGTTCAATGTAAGTGACATTCTCCCATTGGTCAAAGTCAGCAGGAAGCAGAGCTTCGAGTTGGTCAATGAGTTGAGTTTTACCACCAACCCATTTGACAAATGGTTTCGCTTTCATTAATTTTTTTTTAGTATCCAAAATTAAGTTTTTTCTTGAAACAAAATACACAATGTTCAAAACTATTTATTGCAATGTGTGTATGTCGGATTTCTCATTGTCTTATTCCTTCACCTCAAAATTAATAAAATCCCCATTCTCTTTTTCCAAAGCCATACTTTTTGTAACGATTTTTTTCTTCAATTC
The DNA here is from genome assembly GCA_002371705.1 of Bacteroidales bacterium UBA3754. Classification (GTDB taxonomy): domain Bacteria; phylum Bacteroidota; class Bacteroidia; order Bacteroidales; family UBA1715; genus UBA1715. The sequence continues at coordinate 35,300 of DFGI01000018.1, read as the reverse complement.
GGAAGAAATTGGCAATGAGGCGAAATCAGTATCCCATTCTTTATGAATGGGAATTATCGCCAACGACGGATTTACAAGATTGCACACTTCGGCAAGGGTTTTGCAAGAAGCATGTCCCGACGTATGCACTCGTTCCACCGCCCAATCGTAGGAATGAACAAAGTCGTAGGTTGATTGTTTGAACGTTGGAAGTCCCTTGGTGATATATCCTTCAAATTGGGAATAGATAAACGCCGTTTGACGCATATCAATTTGCGGCACGATTTCTTTGAGCAAATTTTTGAACGTTTCCGTATTTCGTACCAACATTGTAAAGCCGTTTTCCAACATTTTTGCCAAAACTTCGTCGTGTTTTTGCAGAATATTACCATAGCAAATATCGGAATAGATTCCTGTTAGATTGTTCCTTATATTTTGAATCTGTTCGCCCTGATATGAATCTGTCACAAACCAACGATTTGGTTTTTGTTTCCGTGTGGCTTGATAAAAAGTGACTATTCTGTCGGCATCCATTGACGAACAAAGTACAAAGACATTTTTGTATTTGTTAAAAATATCAATGGTTTTCTGTTGCAAATCCCGTTCTGTTGGGACTTTCTCGGCAATGCGTGAAAGCATGGTTCCTTCGGTGACAAGCACATCAATTTGCTTGGGTACAATGTTGGCGATTAAATTTTTCTCCAACCCCGTGCCCATATAACCATGATCGCGGAAATCGCCAGTATGCAGAACGGTAATGCCGTCACATTCAATCAAAAACATATGCGCATCAATGGCTGAATGACTCACAAAATATGGCGTAATGCGAATGTCGCCAACAGTTTCAGTATGTTTTGATTTATATATTCTGAAATGCTCCAACGCCTCAAGACTTTTAGTGGCACGTTCTTTCAGACTATCAGCGTGCTGCATGTGTTGTTTAAGCGTTTTAACCATCTTGAGCGACAATGCCCCGATATGCTGCGTAACGCCAGCACGGTAAATATCCGACTCAAACGAAATATGGTCGCCATGGTAATGCGTGTAATACACATCGGACACACCTTCCAACAATTTCAACACATTTTCATCCTCGTCGTACTTGTCTTGAGCTGGTTTGTCACCTTCGGGCAAATTATGTCCGAAATCAATTAAAATTTTGTCACCTTTCGCCGATTGAATTTCCGTAATGCAACCGCCGATTTGATTCGTCCCACGATGAATTGTTATCTTCATACTACCTCCAATATTAAAATTTCTGCAAAAATAAAAACCAGGTGTGCGAAAAGTCGGCACAAGTAAAAATTATTTTTCTAAAATCCTGCAAATATCGTGTTACAAAGCGTATTGATCTGTTAATAATCTCCACTCCTTTGATGTCACTAATAAACCTTTCAGGTTTAATGCCTCAAACTCCTGCCGATAGCACCACGGCGTCCCATCATAGTATTTATGAATGGAAAACTTTTTCCCTTGTTTGTCCGCCAGTGCTTTAAGTTTCGTTGCAAATGAATCAAACAGAAAGATTACTTTTCCCGTGCTTATCCATTCGCCGTTCTCGTTGTGTATCAAATGTGATTCGTTATTTTTTTGTGTTTCCATTATACATATTCTTTTTGTGGTACATCGTTAATTATAGTTTCTGGTTCTTCATCGTCATCATCGGTTGTCGGCGTGGTTAAACGGATTTCCCCGTCTCTCATTTTTTCGTCAATCAACAAGGTCAATGGATAAACTTCACTATTATCATCAAAGACTGGATAACCGTTTTCGTTAAAATCAGTCATAAAAGCCGAATCTATGCCATATACAGTAGTGAATTCACTAAACGAATCTACCTGAAAGTTGAAATCTGGGTCGTCTTTAGGGTTGAAAACTGTGCCGTGGCACAAATCCATTCCGTAAATCATAAATGGTTCTGCACCATTTGATTTTGCTAAAAGATTCATTGTCCGCGAATTAGCATACAAATTCAATGCGTATTCGGTTGAATGCCGATTGTGAAAATCATGCTCAAAATCCTTTACCACATCTCGTAATGTTTTCCCATCGTCCTTCCTCCTTCCGCTCTCGTCATAATCAAGCGGATTGAAAGAATAATTTTCGATAATTTCTTTTTCCATTTTACTTTATTGTTTAACATCATTTCTATATAAGACGATTGGGGTGTGCACAAACCCTGCCGAGGTGGAAAATATCTTTGGAAAATTTGGGATGAATTTGGAAATGGATTTCGTACCTTACGGCACGAAATAAGAGGGAAGACAGGGATAATTATTCTACCAATATTTTGTCCCTCACGGGACAATTTTCGTCATACAATATTGGTAAAATTGTGCCGTAGGCACTACATATCGGTAGAAATAATACGGATTTTATCTTTTCGTGCCGTTAGGTACGAATGAAGAAGAAAAAAGCACGAATTTGAGGTTCGTGCTTTGGAAAAATTTAAATTAAATGTAAATTACAACGTTTCTACATTATTATATGTCCTTTGATGTTAAAGTAATAATTTCATCAGCATAAAGACCATACCCACTGTAATGAGACCTTATGAACTTGCAAGGTTCCATTTCTTTTAATTCGTTCCGTAAATTATCACTTGCTTTTTTATAGTTGGCAAGAAGACATACAAAATCAACATCTTCCTCTACATTCAATTGGAAGTCCTGATTAATGCCTTCTATCTTTTCATTCGCCAATATTAGACCCAATTCGCACTTCTGCTTAAATATCATCACCATATCCTTACAAAAGTCTTTAAGAACACCAGCGGTTCTTTTTTTCTCTATAAATTTAGAAAAATCCTCTTGATGCGAACGTAATCCAGGACTGCTGCTACTTGTTCTGACTGTATTATATCCTTGTTTTACTTCGATAACTGTCAAAGATACCAAGTTCTTTTTTCGAGCTGCGCCATTTGAATCCCAACGTAACGCAATTAAATCAAATCGACCAGTTCCACCTGCCTCCTCGTATTCCATATCAACAATAAAATAATCCGTATCCTGCGAATTAGGAGAATAGTTGTTTTCTCTAACTACAAGTTGCTGAATCTCTTTTTCTCCCAAATGATTTTTCGGACCTTTACATATATATCTATCAATAACATGCTTAGCCTCAGGAATATACTCGTCAAATTGCTCAACCTTGCTGTGCTTCGGCACATACTTGTCTTTACCTTTAAGTAGATATTCTTCAGAAATACCTTTCCAATCGTATGTTCCATCGGGGGTTTCTTCAACAATAAGAAGTGCCCCTCCTCGATAATACACAGTAAAGTAGTTGCCCCTAAACTCCATGTCTAGAGTGTCATCTTCTTTTACATACTCCAACAAAGACTGGAATTTTCCTTCTTTTAACTCATTAAAAAGAGTTGTCGTTAATCGTCTCATATTAATTTTTCTTAAATAATTATTTTGCAATAATATGAATAAGTATTATTAATAACAATATTTTACGTCACTTATTTTTCCCTTCTGATTCAGGACATCAAACTTTGATGCTCTTTTTTAAATAATTGATGTAATTTGCAATACGGCGCTATCACTTATACAATTTCAATGTCTCTTTCAATCTATCTTGAATTTCTTTTTTTAATTTTTCTGGAGCCAAAACTTTCACTTGGCTGCCACGGCTCAAAAAAAATATGTTTTTTACATTATGCGATTCACATAATTTTATTTGCATAATCCCAACAACATAATTATATTTGCAAAAATTGAACAATAAAAAAACATAGTTGCTATGGAAAATCCGTTTGTTGTCGTTGGGAAAATCCCCGACAAATACTTTTGCGACAGGGAATTAGAAACTAAAAAACTTGTTCATTCCATTACTAATGGGAATAATTTGGTGTTGATTTCTTTGCGAAGAATGGGAAAAACCGGGCTCATTCAACATTGTTACGCACAAAAGGAATTAGATGAGAAATACTATACCTTTTTTGTAGATATTCTTCATACAGCGTCGTTGCAGGAATTTACATTCGCATTGGGAAAAGAAATCTACAGACAAATTGTACCCAAAGGGAAAAAACTTTCTCTCACGTTCTTGCAAACAATAAAGTCCATAGCTGGTAAATTCGGTGTTGACCCAATTACTGGACTACCGTCGTTCAACATTGATTTGGGCGATATAGAAAAGCCCGAACTTACTTTGGAAGAAATATTCACCTACCTTGAACACGCCGACAAACCTTGCGTTGTCGCTATTGACGAGTTTCAGCAAATTCATAAATACCCAGAAAAAAATATTGAAGCATTATTGAGAGGACATATTCAAAAAATGCAAAATTGTCAATTTATTTTTGCAGGAAGCGAACGAAGCATTATGCAGAATATGTTCCTGAATTCTACTCGCCCGTTTTATCAAAGTGCCGACATAATGGAACTAAACGAAATCCCTTTTGACGTGTATTGTGAATTCATCACTAAACAATTCAACGACAACGATATAGCAATCGCTACGGATATTGTGAAATATATTTACGACACGTTTGACGGGCATACGTTTTATATTCAAAAAACATGTAACGAGGCATTTTCATTGGTCGAAGGCAACGAATGTACATTGGATATTGTGAAACAAGCAATAACAAATATCATTATTGATAAAGAACCTATATATAAAGAAATACTTTCTAACATTTCTGATAAGCAAAAAATGATTTTGTACGCCATAGCGAAAGATGGTGTGGCAACACGAGTGACTTCTGTGTCGTTTATAAAAAAACATAATCTGCCATCGGCAAGCTCGGTGCAGTCTGCAATGCAGAAACTAATAGAAAAAGGCATTGTTACTGAACGAAACAATGAATTTATTGTTGTGGATAGGTTTTTAGGTCTGTGGATTAAAAATATATTATTGTAAATTGCTGATAATCAATATATTTTAAAAATTATCATTTCAAATATAGATTTATTGTCTTCTCCAACTCATCTTTTATTCTTTTTTTGAGTAATTCCGGTGCCAAAACTTTCACTTGGCTGCCACGGCTCATAATTTCGTGAATGAGGTCGGGTGTAATGCAAAGCATATATTCAAATTCGGAATAATCGTCGGTTTTTTCCACCTCTTTTTGCGAATGATGAATGGGCAGCGCTCGGTAATAATTCACCAAATGTTTGTCAACTCGCAGACGGACTTTTACAGCTGGCAAATCACTGTCAACATAAATGCCAACGCTATGGTAATAATACGATTCGGGCGAAAAATCATCGGGATATTCAAACGACTCGTTGGTCACTTGAAGGTTTTTCATTCTGTTTACGGCAAAGTGTCGCAACGCCCCATGTGCTTCGGAAAATCCCAACACGTACCAATGCTGACGATACAGCCGCATACAATACGGATGAACGATATACGTGGTCGGTGTATCCAATTCGTACGGCAAATAGGTGATTTCAAGTTTGTGGTTCTGTTTCATAGCATCGACAAGAAACGACAGGTATTCGCATTTTTCGGGAATTTCCTCATACACAATACGTTCCTTTATCGTTTCCCCCTGCTTAATCAAATTCGACGCGCAAAACGTGTTCAGCAACCACTGACGGCTTCGGTCAGTCTTGAAGTTCTCTATGTTTGAAATATAGTATTGGTAACCATTGCTGGTATCGCAGTCAATAGTCACCTCGAACATTTCCTGAACAGCCATCTTGTATTGATGAAATGTCCGTTTTGGCAACGAGCAGCACCAGTCGCGTTCCCAACGGGCATTGATTTCATCAAACGTAATCCGCTTTGCCTGAAGCAGCGCGTTCATCAACCACACGTAGCGGTTGTAATTATCGCCTTTTGTCATCTATTTCAATATATTACAACTATTTCTTTTCGTATTCGTCAAGTGCTTCTGCCATAAGTTTCCTGCCTATTTCGGAAATTTCCTTGCCTTTGGCGTATGCATTATTATAAGGAAGTGCGTCAAGGGGCATCTGCACCAGCACGTCGGGCGGACAATTTTCAATCATCATTTTTGCCACGACGTGGTTAGTAATTGAAAAACAGCGAGTTATGATAGAATAATAATTATCGTCCGCTTCAATGAAAACCCGTTGTTTTTCGCCTTCTTCTTTGAGCGTTTTTTGGCGGGAATTCATCTGCATACTGTATTTCAGGTAACTTTCGCCAAGACTGCCGGCTTCTTTTATTTTCTCGAGAAGCGTCTTGTTTTTGTTTTGTGCAACTTTCTCAATATTCAACAAGGAATCCTGGCTATATTCGTTCATATCCTTGTTTAACACGAACATTTCCTTTAGAAACTTGTTGATTCCCGTCGCATCGATTTCGTTCACATTGAAACCGACAAGAATGTCGCCTTCGGTACGGGCCACGCGGTTGAGCGGAATTGTATTCACAAGACCGCCGTCAACCAACGTTCTGTGGCCATATTTTACTGGACGGAAAGTTGTCGGAATCGAAATTGAAGCCCGTATGGCATCGAACAATTTCCCCTTTGTAAACACGATTTCCTCGCCAGTATATAAATCCGTCGCCACAGCCGTGTACGGGATGGACAAATCTTCAATATTCACATCGGGGACAACCTCCATAATGGATTCCATTAGTCTGTCACCCTTAACAAGATAACTTTTGCTGATGGAAACATCGAGCAACGACAGAACCTTTTTGTTGTCGAGGGCGAACAACCATTCCTTGAACTCACGCATCTTTCCCGACGCATATACGCCGCCAATCAACGAACCGATGGAACATCCCGCAACCGAGGTTATTGTGTAACCACGCCGTTCCAATTCTTCAATCGCCCCGATATAGGCAAAGCCCCGTGCTCCACCGCTCGACAATACCAACGCAACTTTTTTCATAGTAAAAGTCGCTTTCTATTTCATCAACTCATTATCCAAATTTACTGGCGAAGTGGCTGTTGCCTCGATTTCGCCCATAAGGACTTTTACCACAGCACGTTGCATAAATGGATCGCTGCTGTATGCGTTGATGAGTAAGGAATTTTTGTTCAGATAATATTTATTATAGTATGGATTGCTGAACGAAACGCCAATGACTTTCTCTTTTGGCAATTTTACCATGGTCCACAAGCAGTATGCTTCGTAATCTTTCAACAACGGCGAGCCAATAGGGGCAAAATAGTGGTTTTCGAAGCAGACAATCACTTTGTCGTATTCCAAAATGCGATGCCACTGCCATTCCCATTCGTCCTTGTGAAGATTGTGTTTCACGTCAACTTGGAAACCACGTTTTTCCAACTCTTGTTTCATCGGTTCAAACACGGTGCAGTAGTCGTTGTGGCTGATGTTCGCCAACAAGATTTTCTTTGTCGTATTCGTGTCAAGAGGAATTTGACCGCCTTTATTTTGCACAATCGTCACAGCTTTTTCTGCCAATTCAGTGAGTTTGTTGTTTGTGTACTCATCAAAACCTTCGGGTTTTGGCTGGGCAATCGGCATACGGTTTTCCTTGTCAATCAAATTATAGCGTTCACGCAATGCCCACACACGTTCCACGGCGTCGTCGAGACGTTCCATAGGAATTTCGCCACGATTGATGCGGGCTTCAATGGTGTCCATATAACCGAGCGGCGGCCACAATACAATGTCGGCGCCGGCAACAAAACATTGCACGGCAGTTTCCAATTCAGAGTCATAGAAACCATAACCGCCACCCATGTTCAATGCGTCGGAAATTACCACGCCCTTGTATCCCATTTCTTTTTTCAATAGTTTCTGCATCAATTCTTTAGATAACGTTGCTGGGAGAAAATCGCCATTCAGCGTATCGGCTTTTTGGTACGCAGGGAAACGCAGGTGACCTACCATAATCGACGGAGTATTTTCTTTGATAAATGTCTGGAACACTTTACCATAGGTCTTTCTCCATTCCACCCACGACATATTGTTTGCCGAAGTCACCAAGTGTTGGTCGCAGATGGTGGCACCGTCGCCAGGGAAATGTTTCACCGTGGTTATGACACCTTGGTCTTGCAAACCTTTCATTTGGCTATGTAACAACGGAATAGCACGTTCGGCGTCGTCGGAAACGGAGCGTTCAATCACAAGCGGATGTAACGGATTGATATTCAGGTCGCTTACAGGAGCAAGTACCCAGTTGAAACCCATTTCGCGGGCTTCAACGCCAAGAATTTTTCCGTGTGCGTACGCCAACGACGTGTCATTTGCCGCACCAATCGCCATTTCAACAGGTAACTTGGTGGCAGTGTTGTAGTTATATCCTGCACCACGCTCAAAATCTTCGCTAATGAACAGCGGCAACTTCGAAGCGGCGTTGTATTCCTTTATGATACGAGGAATGAATGTTTCAAACAACAGTGTGTCAGGTTTTTGATAGGTGAAATGCCACTGAGCCATAAACAAACCGCCCACTGGATATTTCATAAAAAACGTGTCGAGCGTGCCGTTGCCAATCTGCTTGTGCATATACATATCGGACGTAATCATCATTGTCTGCCCGATTTTTTCGCGGAGCGTTAACTGTTTCCACGTCGTGTCCGACGCAATGTTTTGGGAATTAGATTTATCGCCTTGCGAGCACGAAACGCACATTCCGCAAAGCACAACAAAAGGGATGAGAAATTTTTTCATAAACGTATATTTTGAATCGTTACAAATATACGGTTTTTGTATTATAACATTAGCATTGCAGAGGGAGAAATATGCAAACGTGCACAAATTTTCCCCGCAACACGAAGCGAAGGTTCCGCCCGACCCGTGGCAAAATCGCTAACTCGCGATGGACTTACACCAAGTTCCGAAGCGAGCTGTTTTTGAGTAATTCCAGTTTCTTGCAATCCACAATTAATGAGCTCTGCAACCGTAGGTTTTTCTATTGGGAAATGCTCTTTCTCGTAGTCTATCACAATATCCGACATCATAGATAACTCGACTACTTTGGGATCATTTTTAGACATAGTTTCATCAACAAGCGGAAGCAATTCCTCAACTCGTTTTAGCGCAAATTCATATTGTTGTTTTGTTATTTTTCCCATAGCATTACTTTTTATATTGTTGAACAATCTATTTCATCGTACTCTTTGTGTGTCCCAACAAATCGTATAAAAACATACCCCATAACAAATTTTACTACGACAACCAATCTATATTTATTGCCATGAATATTAAAAACATAACGCTGATTCCCAATATAATCAACAGAATTAAAATCTGCCTTCATCTCAGCAAATGTATGCCATTCCGCATCTTCCACAATTTCATACCACCGTTCTAACGGAACGCGGGCGTCTTCCCGACCTGGTGTTTCAAAAAAATCTTTTAATTTTTTATGCGAAACTATTCTCATGTATCTTCTATTCTTTTTTACAAAATTATAATAAAATTTTGAAAAACAAGATTTTTACATAAAAATAATTTGAGTTTTAAAATTCTAATTTGAGAAATCAAATCCTACTCACACATTCTATTGTCAATCATTCGATTGGTGTATTGCTGAATGAATGCCTTTGTGTAGTTTTCCATCGTGTCTTGTTCCTGTACGCCAGAATGAAGCAGATTGTCTTTGAAGTACCTGTCTTTCTTGAAGTTATACAGATTTACCGAAGATTTTTCATCGAATTGAAGGACGAAATCTTTGTAAAAACATTGGAAATTTTCATTTGTGTAGTTTATTGCCATCTGCGATTTTGTGGAATCAAACACATTTTTCCCAAACGCACAAAAGTCTGCTGGATAATTTAGGTACGACAGCACCGACGGCAGAATGTCGGTTTGTTGGGCAATGGTAGTTGTGTCAAGTCGTTGCAGGGAATTATCGGGGCGATAGAAGAAAATCGGAATGGCAAACGCACCCGGAGTGTTCTTGTACTCCTCTAAATATGCGACGGAAGCGTGGTCGGCAGAAAATACGAAGAGGGCATTTTCGTACCACGGCTGTTTCTTCGCATAGTCAAAAAACTTACGCAGGGCATTGTCGGTGTAGCCTATGCATTCGTGTACGGGAAGCGGTCCCTTGGGGAATACGCCTTCGTAGCGTTCCGGCACTTTGAACGGATGGTGCGACGAAAGCGAGAACACTGTGGTGAAAAATGGTTCTTTGAACGTGTTCATTTTTTCGGCGTAGAAATGGAAAAATTCTTCGTCCCAAATCCCCCAAATACCGTCGAAATCTGCGTCGTTGTTGTATTCCGTCTTACCAAAATAATCGTCGAAGCCAGCCAAGTGCGTAAACGACTGAAAACCCATAGAACCGTTCGGTGCTCCGTGGAAAAATGCCGTGTAATATCCTTCATTTCCAAGGTATTGCGCCAAACTGCACGTCTTGTTGCTCGAATAATGCGACAACACATACGGAACTTTCACATAGGGTATTCCTGCAACCACCGAAGGGATGGCGTCAATTGATTTTCGGCCATTTGCATACGCATATTTGAACACCAAACTATGTTCCATCAGCGAGTCAATAAATGGCGTATATCCTTTATAATCAGGAACATCCTTGTTCAAAAAACCAACATATTCCCGTCCCCAGCTTTCCAAAATGAAAATCACCACGTTGTATTTCCGCATTTTGCCAGATTTGTCAGCCTGATGGTAAATTGAGAAATACGAATTGGCTCGGTCGTCGTCGAAATAATTTTGCCGTTTCAATCCCGATTTTCCTATTGTGCGAATCAACGTGAACGGTGTATTTTGGACTATAGCCATCTCGTTCGGTTGATTGACATATTCTCCCGCGTCCGCCATTGAAATCGGGCGTGTACTATGACGGAATCCGCCCCGCACGCCGCCAAAGCACAGGAACAGAACAAGGCACATTCCCACTATGGAAAATCCGTAAAATTTTACATTATTTTTTTCGGGTTCTTTCAAACGAAAACGGTCGAATAAAAACACGAGTAATGCCACTAACGCAATGAAAAACAAGGTCATATACCACCAGTCAATCATAAATTTGCCCATCAGCGGCAACATATTTTCCTCGTTCGAAAACTGTGAAAACACCAACGAAGTAGTACGTTTAACCGTGAATTGGTAATATACCGTGTCAGCCACGTTTGCCAATAGTCCGAGCGAATTGGTTACAATATAAATCCACTTTGCAATCTTTTGATATACTGCGTTATACACAAACCGAAATGGCAAAATATTCATTGCGATAAACACAATGTTCAAATAAATTATCGCCGTTGTGTCGAATTTGAGACCGCCACGCAAAATGGTCATGAAGTCACCGAATGAAATGTCGGCAAACAAGTCAGCATTGAATGCGTAGAACACAATGCGGGTAATTGTCAGCAGAATATACAGAACCGCAATTCTATACACAAACAACAGATAATGAGAAAGTTGTGGTTTTTGCATTCTTAAATAATTTTGTAATGCAAATATATAAAGTTTTCCAGTTCCGTTTCTTTCGGCGGCGAAAGAAACGGAATTGGATAAACAATATTAAACTGTAGGTTTATGTTTTAACAACTCAATAATCTCATCTTTTGCTTTCAGCAGTTCTTTTGTCATTTGCAATTCTTTTTGCAACGATTCCACTTCCTGTGAAACTGCAATCTTTGAAACATCTGTTTTTTCAACACCCAACAATGTAAAAATCGAAGTGTTGAGAATTGTGGCAATTTGGTCTAAACGCAGTATGGGAATGTTTGTCAAACCACGTTCTATTTTGGAAACAGCCATAATTGAAATATCCAATTCACCTGCAAGGTCGGCTTGCGAGATTTTTTGACTCTTCCTAAGTTCCCGTATCGTTCTTCCTATTATTTGTAAATCCATACTTTATTATTATTAGTTGAATTTACAAACTATAACAATCCTAATTTTATACTAAAAATTTACACTTTTACTTGTTATTAAACTTAGAGTTTATATATTTGCATAATTAAACATTTTTATAAACTTAAAGTTAAATTTTATGAAACGTTCATTATTATTTGCAATGGGAGCACTCCTTGGCGGTGCATTGTTATTCACTTCGTGCGGAAAAGACGAAAAAACAGAAGATCCTGACGTACGCGATAACGCTGTGGGTAACTTCAATGGTACAATGACAACGTACTGGTTGGTTGACGGAGAATTTGAAGCCGACGAAGAAACATTCGGGAAACCAGAATCTATCAACCTAACGGTTTCAAAAGATGGTACCAATAGTAATGCTATTAAATTAGATGTTGATGGTGATGTTTTTTACGGAAGCAAAATTGAGGCAGCATCTAACGGATTTGGATTTGATATTGAATCTCAAACATTTGATGGTATGACTATAAAAGGATACAATGCAGGTACTGTCGGAACGACAAAATACAACGGTGTTTATTTGGATGACTCCAAAGAATTAGTTGTTGGCTTCCAAACATCAATAAAGGATGTTATCAAAAATGCCACTGCTGACATTGACGACGAGGATGAAAAAGAAGCTACCGAAGCTCTTTTAAATGCAGCATTTGCAGCCGCAGGTGCTGAGGCAGTCGTATTTATAATTGAAACGAACAAACGTTAATAAATATGAAGAAAGTATTTGCGACAATATTACTATGCGGAACACTCATTAGTTCCGCATTCGCAGGTTCCGACCCGACGTACGTGTATTGCGACATGGTTGGATACGCAAAACTGCTCTCTTTGACGGGGAAAGTTAAAGTAGCCATAGATTATGGTGAAGCAAAAGGTGTTTTTACCGACCAACGAATCAAAGATGAAAGCGGAAAAGTTCAATCTTTCAATTCAATGATTGATGCCATGAACTATATGGCAGAACAAGGTTGGGAAATTGACCAATGCTATATTGTGAAAACAGAGGGAGAAATGCAAACTCACTGGATTCTCAAGAAAAAAAAACAATAAGTTAAGTTTTACAAATAATAATTAAGACAAGATGCTGTTCTTCGGAACAGCATTTTTTTATTTTTGCATTCATGAAACGATACATTTTCTTAACATTTATTTGCATTAGCGCATTTGAATTTGCTGTGGCTCAATGCGATACTATTAAAGCAACATTTACGTCTTGTGCAGAAGGGAAAGGTGGCTTATATCCAGATAAATATCAAGACAATACTAGTATTCGAAAATATTACTATTACACTTTTACATACGATAATGTATTGTACGCCGTACCAATAGAAGAACATGGGACTATTTTTCGCGATTGGTGCATCGTTGTACAGAACAACACATGCATTGACACTATTTCGGCAGAAAAAATGAACATTGTCCTCTCTCTCAACTGCAATCCCACATCCCGCCGCGTAAACACTTTTATTCCAGACCCTTCTCCGTACGGAATTGGATACGCTTTCAGTGAATTGTTGTTCCCTAAACACATACAGCTAAAACAAAAATTTGATTATGAAAAATTGAATAATCTGATTGATTATTTCAAGACAGAATTAACAACCAATCCAAGATTATCGACATTTGTATGTACCGAACCATATTTCTATTATAGCAAACGATGTACAAAAACACGTTCGGCAGAAGACGGCATTATATCATTCGACGAAGCATTCAAACAAATTCAAAAAGATGCAGATTTTCGAGCTTATTACGATACTGTAATGTATCAATATGACATTGATTTTCTCACTATGCTATTGGACGATTATAATGCACGATACGGCGTAACAGAGATAGAAGTTGAACAAACGGACATTACAGAAATAAAACAAACTCTATCTATATCGGTAAAAGACAATACTATAATTTGCAATGTTCCTTTTCAAATTATCACAATTAAGGGTCAAAATGTAACTGAACAGAATGGTTCCTTATTATCGGGAACGTATATTGTTGTAACCGAACAAGGGTTTCAAAAAGTTATTATACAATAATAAGTTTACAATATTGTAAAAAGCGATGTCCTAAGGCTTCGTTTTTTTAATTTTCTGAAATCAAACATTCAATTGTTTTTAGAAAATCTCCAACAGGTTCAATCATTGGAACCACTTCATCTTTTGAAATCTGAAACACGCAATTATAATCTCCTTTTTCTCGAATTGTTTGAAGTCGGGAATATAGTTTACCCATATCATCAGGTACAATTTTAGTTTTCACAAAATGTTGTCCGAATTGCATAACTGCTCCTTTGTGGGAATACACATTCTGTCCGTTTTTTATCAATAAAGCCGATACAGCATGAAACAAGGAATAATACAACCTATTTCCAACAACTTCCCAAAACTCAAGTTGTACGATAGCAACTGCTTCTTCGTATGCTTTTTTAGCTTTTTCTAATTCTAAAGTAACAATAGTGTCTCTTTCTTCTTTATTCAGTGTCATTTCAATAAAATAGCTTCGTTTTGTATGTTTTTGTAGAACGGAGTCATAGACATTTGAGACCATTCATTTGTAGTGTATATCACAGGTATTATCATCTCTTTCAAATCCCAGCCAAGCGAAGTAAAAGGATACACAAGTTCATCATAGTCTTTGGGTTCCAATTGTGTTTTGTTGACAATAATCAATAAATCCCAATCGCTATCTTTTTTTGAATCTCCTCTGGCGCGAGAACCATACAAATAAAGATTGCTGTCGGCAGGAAGCACCTCAAATGCTTTTTGCCGTATCTGACCAACAACTATTGATTTACTTGCCATAACTACTTCATTATTGCAAATATAGTGGTTTTCTATTTCTAAATGCAAATGAAAATACCTAAACAAATCATACCAACTTGTGTCTTTTGTGAAAAACCTTCTGCGAAAGTGTGCTTTATCTTCTTTTTTTTACATCTTTGCAAAAACAAAACGGCATTCACAACAGAATGAGATTTCGGCTACTCATTATACTATTCCTGCTTTCGGGCGTTTGTGCCGCCCAAAGCGACAGCACCGCAACCGAATTTCAGGATTCCACACTCGATAAAAACCTGATAGACAAGGTGATGGATTTGTTCGAATTCAACCATGGACGCACTTCGGTAAAATGCTATCCAACTATGGGAATAGACCCGGCAAGCGGCATCTCGTTTGGATTATTGTCGTTAGTGGCAATAGAACCCAAAGAGCGCGACCGAAAAAAAATCAAATTCTATCGCCCAACATCCATCTCAAATTCACTGTCGTACTCCACAAAAAACTGGATAAACCTCCGCTCCGATATGATTATTTACGCAAGCCACGGCGTGGTGGTAAACACGTTGCTGCAATATCAGATTTCACCCGACAAATACTACGGCATTGGCAACGACACTCTGAACACCGACCCAGTGAAATTCGACATGAACGACCTGCGGTTTAGCGGAAATGTGTCAAAGGAACTGTCGTCAACATGCTATCTCGGTTTTCAATTCGACCTTTCCTACCGCGATTGCGCTTCGCTTGGCGAAAATGTCGAAGGACTTGACTTGCCCGAGTGCAAAAACAATTGGCTGTTTGGTTTCGGACCGCATTTCACATTCGACCGCCGCGACAACATCAACTACCCAATGCGAGGGGAATTCTGCACGTTCGGATTCAAATATTTTCCACCTCTCGCCAACGACACATATTCGTTTTACTGCGTGGAACTCGACGTTCGCAAATATTTCACCATCTACAAGGACTTAGTGCTTGCCTGTCAGCTATTTAGCGGTATAAGCGAGGGCGACATTCCATTCTACTGCATGTACCAATTGGGCGGTCAAACGCGTATGCGCGGTATTTCAAACAAATATATGTACATAGACAAAAACGCCTATTTTGCCCAAACAGAACTCCGCAAGCATATATGGAAAAGATTCAGCGTGGTGGCTTTTGGCGGCATTGGCAACACGTTTCCAACCTTGTCGGACATCCGTTTCAACAATATTAAATATGTATATGGCGCAGGCATCCGTTTCCAAAGTGACACAAAAAACAATATCAACCTTCGTTTGGATTACGGGCGAGGCAGTTTCGACGACTCAGGGGTATATATGACGTTGCGCGAAGCGTTTTAATATGTGAAAATCCAAACAGTTTCGTATTTTTGCACAAATTTTACTAATATGAATATCAATCTTAAATCGTTCAACTACAAGCCTATACTTATTAGCATAGCAATAATTCTTTGTTTTGCGGCAATAGTATTCACTTATTTCAGCCCGATTTTCGAGGGCAGGGAACTCCGCCAGCACGATGTGCTGCAATATTTGGGGACAGCTAACGAGGCACTCACGTTCGAGAAAGAAACGGGAATAACTCCATTGTGGACAAACTCCATGTTCAGCGGAATGCCGACCTACTTAACCCACATCCTGACAATGAATCTTGTCAACTATATTTATAACGCGTTTTACTTCTACCAAACAGCAATAGACCACCCCGAAATGATTGTGCTGATGTATTTTGTATGGGCATTTTTAGCACTATTGCTGGTCAATGTGCCGATTGGACTGGCGGGATTGGGAGGTCTGTTCTACGGATTTTCAACGTATTTTTTCATTATTATTGAAGCAGGACACGTCACCAAAGCAATCGCACTTGGCTATATGCCGCTTATCATCGCCTCGGTTTACGCTGTGTATTGGCAACGGAAATTGTTGCTCGGAACGGCAGTCTTCACTATGGCAATGGCGTTGCAGCTGATTGCCAACCACTTACAAATAACTTACTACACCGCTATTATATGCATTGTATTGGTTGGTTTCGCAATTTCTAAATCAATAAAAGAAAAAGAATTCAAACGCGATTTCATAAAGCCATCGTTGTATCTGCTTATAGGTCTGATACTTGCCGTTGGTGCCGACTTCAGCCGTTTTTACTCGGTGTATGACTACACCCGTGAATCAATCCGTGGAAAATCGGATTTGGTGAGCGACGACAAGCAAAACCAAGGTCTTGACAAAGACTATGCGACCACGTGGAGTTATGGCATAGACGAAACGCTCGACTTACTTGTGCCAAACTTCAAAGGTGGTGCAACCGCTGGCGAACTCGACACGGATTCGGAAGTGTATAAAACACTGAAACAGAACGGCGTACCAAATGCAAAATCGCACATCAAGAGTATGCCAACATACTGGGGCGACCAAGTTTTCACTTCAGGACCAGTTTACATTGGTGCAATTGTGATTTTCCTATTTGTGTTCGGTCTGATATACGTTACCGGGGCTTTAAAATGGTGGATAGTCATCATAACCGCGCTGTCAATCATGCTCGCGTGGGGAAGCAACTTTATGATTCTCACCGACTTCTTCCTCGACTACGTGCCAGGCTACAATCGTTTCCGAACAGTTTCGATGGTGCTTGTGATTGCAGAATTTGCAATACCACTTATGGCAGTTTTAGCCTTACAAAAATTTTTCAAAGACGAAGACACCGCATTTTCGTTCAAAAAACTTTCCATTGCACTTGGAATTGTTGGCGGATTGTTGCTTTTTCTAATTTTTACCGCCGGATTGTGGTCGTACCAAGGTCCACACGATGCCGAAATGCTTCCCGACTGGCTTCTTCCAGCCCTACAAGCCGACCGAAAGGCTATGATGCTGTCGGATTTGTGGCGTTCGCTGCTGATTGTGGTGGCAACCTACGTTGTGCTCGCTCTGTTCCGATTCAACAAACTGAAACCAACGGTTGCTGTCATTCTGCTGGCGATTATTGTAACAGTTGATATGTATCCTGTGAACAAACGATACCTCAACGACACGGATTTCCGCAAAAAATCAGAATACCTATTCCAGCCAACACGCGCGAACCGTATGATTCTGCAAGACACCGACCCGAATTTCCGTGTGATGAACTTGACGGTAAGTCCGTTCAACGACGCAAGCACATCGTATTTCCATAAATCGATTGGCGGCTACCACGGCGCAAAACTCAGCCGTTACCAAGATTTGATTGATTCCTGCTTGTCAAAACAAAACTGGAACGTGTATAATATGCTGAACACCAAGTATTTCATTGTGAACGCCGACGACAATTACCCAATTGCGCAAATTAACGAGCACGCTATGGGAAACGCATGGTTTGTGAAAAACTTACATACAGTTCCAAATGCTAACGCAGAACTTGCCTCAATTATGGCGAAAGATTTTACGCCTGCGGAAAATGCCTACGTTGACAAACAATTCGCCGTTGCCGACACAACGTTCACGGTTGATTCAAGTGCGACAATCAAATTAAATTCATATTCTCCAATTGAATTGCACTACACGTCAAACAACGCACAAAACGGCGTTGCGGTATTCTCGGAAATCTATTTCAAGAAAGGTTGGAACGCCTATATCGACGGCAATTTAACGCCACACTTCCGAGTGAACTACGTGCTCCGTGCGCTGGAAATTCCTGCTGGCAATCACGAGATTGTATTCAAATTCGAACCGACATTGTTCCACAAAACCGATGTTGTTTCACTGATATTCTCAATCATACTGCTCATAAGTTTCTTCGCAGCAATTGGTTACGAAATCTATTCTGCATTGAAAAAAAATAACGAAGAGGTTGCATAATGGGAATTGTTCGCACTCAGTCGCTTGTTGGCTCCGCATGGGTTTATCTCGGCGCGGCGTTAGGCTTTGTGACGAGTGCTTTGCTGTTTCCCAACTATCTTGAAGCCGACCAAATTGGTATGCTCAATCTTTTGGTGACCTACGGAACTCTGTTCGCCCAGTTCGCCTCGGCGGGCTTTGTGAACACCATCACAAGAATGTTTCCCTATTTCAAAAAAAAGGAAAAGAAACACAATGGATTTCTGTTCCTCACCATTGCCGTGGTCACAGTGGCGGCAATCCTTTCCATAGGAATTTTCTATTTATTGTACCCCTACCTCATCCAAAACAACAGCAAAAGCGGCAATCTTATGCAAGACTACGCCATTCTGATTGTCCCAATGTTTATCTGCGTGGCGTTCTTCAACATTTTCGACAGCTACACAAAAGCGCTCCTAAAAGCCACACGGGGATTGTTTATGAAAGAAGTGATGTTGAGAATACTAACATTCACACTCACAATCTGTTACAGTTTTCATTTATTCAACTTCAATGCATTTGCGCATTGGTATGTGGTTTGCTACGCGCTCATTCTCATATATATGATTGTGGCGCTCATCGGCGACGGGCAACTGTTTCTCCGCCCCGATTTTTCGCTTATCAACAAGGATATGGCAAAGGAACTGTTCCGTGTAAGTATGTACGGAATGATTATCACCTCGGCAAATATCGTCGTCATCAACATCGACCAAATTATGATTGAGAAGCTGATGATTGAAAGTCCGCTCGCACACGTGGGAATCTACACAACCTGCTCGTATTTCGCCACAATGGTGATTATGCCCAACCGCGCGTTACAGAAAATCACCTCAACTTTGGTTGCCGAAGCGTGGAAGCGAAACGACCGCGACCAACTGCAACTGATATACGAAAAAAGCACACTCACGTTGCTCATTATCGGCACACTGGTGTTCTTCGGACTATGCGTGAACCTTGATTACATTTTCCAGATTCTACCTGAGAAATTCGGCATCGGACGAGGAGTCATCATTTTTATCGGCATATTTTATTTGAGCGACATGGTCTCCGGCGTAAACAAAGATATTGTGAGTAATTCGCCTCAGTATCAGAAACTTTCGCATTGGACAATTGGACTGATTATCGTCATAATTCTTTTAAATCTTGTGGCAATTCCCAAATACGGAATCGTGGGAGCCGCCGCTTCATCGTCGTTTGCCCGAATATTGTACAATCTTGTGGCGTTTTTGTATGTGAACCGAAAATTCAAACTACAGCCCTATTCCCTCAAACACATTTGGATTTTAGTTTTTGGATTAATCTCCTTTGGCATAACAACTTGCATTCCCGAAACAACAAGCCTTATTGCAAACATTGCCATCAAAAGCGGAATAATCACAATTTTGTTTTGCTCGTTGGTTTACTTCTTCCACATTTCCGACGACGTGAACGAACTCGCCGACGATTTTTTCAAGAAAATTGGAATTAAAAAATAACAGAATTAGCCACTTTAATCCAGCAAAAATCTGTTCCATTTCTTTCGGCGGCGAAAGAAACGGAACCCAAAGAAAGGCCGCCGACGGACCCGCTCGGCTAAAAATCAACTACGTTCCGCTAAAGGCGTTGAAGTGCCATATTTTCGTAAGTTGGAGTTTTTCGTACAAGGCACCAACGCCTTTCACGCTCCACTCCGTTGATTTTCTAAACGCCTCTCGGCTCAGTCGGAATGTCGTGCTAACAAAGATTCTTTTTTAATGACATTGTGTATTAAACTTCACTATACGATGAAAGTAAATAAATTACCGCACAACGATTCGGAACGATTTAGAAATCCGTCCATCGCTTGCTATTCCTGCATAAACACCCGATGGCAAACGAACCGTATTATATTTTGCGACGGAATCAACAATTTTAACAATATGCCCATTCGCATCGAAAATTGCTATTTGCAAGCCATTCCATTCGGAAAAACCGTCAACTGTTATAACCACATCGGAATCCGACTGAGCTGGACTCGGGAAAGCATACACCGCAATGTTGTTTAGCACATCGCCACACGTATCTATTATATCATCTCCTGGTACATCATCACCAGGGGTAGAGCCCGACTCATCCGAATACACCGCCGTAATCACCACATCAGAGGCAAAATCTTTCATAGCAAAACTACCTTTGAAATCGGAAACAGAAATTTCCACACCATTAGCCAACACTTTCTCAAGCGAAACGCCCTCGGCACTTCTGTCGGCAACGGTAAATTCCACCATTTCCTCCTGCGAATAGTTGTTTTCGTATTCCAGAGAATAATCGTCATTTGCATCAGCAAAATCCTGCGTGTCCCAATACACTTTGTGTACCTCATCGTAATACACCGAAAAACCAATTCGGGTGCAATTTTCGCTGGAAATGATATTGTAGCGGTGTCCATATAAATCCTCCGAAACGCTGTATTCGTCAATCAAATAGCCACGCAAAATTTCGAGCGCCGATGCAGGATAAGAACCATATCCGATATTCTCGGCAATACTTCCCCAGTTGTAGAATTGCCGTACTCGGTCGCCCGGATTGGTACCATCGGGAGATTCGTGTTGCAACGAATTTACCGAAGCCATTTCCTTGTTATGGTACAACGCCGCCTCATACAATCTCTCGTTTGGATAAAGCAACGGCAGATCTTTCACGTTTTTCAAATCCTCAATCAACGAAGATTCATACGTGTTGGTTGAACCAACTAAATCCGACACATATTCGTTGGTGAACTTCACGCCGTCCATCCGCACAAGATTCATCAGCTGCACCATTTCCTTTTCCACATCTGACAAATAATCACAATCTTTTGCCGTATTTGCCAAATCTTTTTCCGCTTGGGTAAACGCAGAAACAGTCCTATCAACCGAATACGAACTTTCAAATTGCGGATAATTTGTGGCAAAACCCGACGGACTCACCGCCACATAATCCTTCGAATTTTCCGCAACTTTCACGGAATGCGGATTCACCAACCAATACATTGGGATAAAGTTTCCACCATTCTTTTCGTTTCGTTTGATTTCCAAGTCGGTTGGACAAACAATCACTCCCCGCATACAATCATATATGTTAAACGACAGGGAATATGTGGAATTTCCAGCCACATTCCAATCAGAAAAACCGACGTTCATTTTTTGAATGTTGGTATTAAAAAACATTCCCAAATAGCATTCCTTTTCCAAGATTTTTGCTGGTAAATTGGGCGCAACAGCCAACTGACTGCAGCCCATAAACATCATATAATAACATTTCTCCGTCAAGGTTGTTGCTGGTAATTCAGGTGCGGAAATTAAAGCTTCGCAGCCGTTGAACAAACTCAAAAAGCAGCACTTGTTCGGAATCACCGTTGATTCGCCCGTTTGGTCAATCAAGCTCATCACGCTTCCCGACGCGCTGATTTTCCCATTCATAACAAACGAAGTATAGTCGTTTTCGGAAGACGAAAATCCAGCGGCGTTGTTTCCCTTCACATACATTGACTGGAATGCGTCGATGGATACCGCTTTTCCCGAAACAAACGAATTCCACGAGCTTCCATCAAACGAATATTGCACATCGGGATTCGACGAACCACTATTCAAAATCGTCACCGAAGATTTTTCCAACGCTTTGAATGTGAGATAATTTTGGGCAAATGCCACACTCGACACCATTGCCAAAACAACCGCAAAAATTAGGGAAACGAATTTCTTCATATCATTTTCGATTTGTTAAAAATATTATTTCTGCAATTCACTAATAACCTTTTCGACCATCGATTTCAGTGCTGGAATATCATACACAATAGTATTCCAAAGTTTTTCATGACTTATTCTATAATAATCGTGAACCAAGACATGTCGCATTGATTCCATAACACTCCATGGAATCTCAGCATGAGAGTTCTTTAAATCTTTTGTTATCTTGTATGTGGCTTCACCTATAATTTCAATCAATTTCACATATCCGTAAAACTTAATAGGATCGTTTTTCAAATCTTGAATTGAGTCCTGCGCTTGGCGGTTGATTAAAAGATTGCATGCATTGAGAATATGATGCAATCGTTCGGAATCTCTAATCGGCTCTCTCATAAATTAATATTTTATCCCGTTCGGCACTTTCAACTGCGAATGGCAATAGTGTTCCATCTTCTACAAGGTCAATCTCACGATTCAGCATTTTTTTCAAGTCCACATACATTCCTGCAATTGTAAAAAGACCTACATGAGCATTCTTATCATAGGAAACCAATAAATCAATATCACTATCGGGAGTTTCTTCTCCTCGAGAACAGGAACCAAACAACCATGCTTTGGTAACAGGCTTTGTCACCAAATATGCTTGAATTTTAGGCAATAACTCTTTGATCGATTTATTTATCATAAAAACAAACTTCCTCAATTTCCTTTCGCAAATATACAAAATAGGAAACTAATTCATACATTTGAAACATCTTTATTTCGGATTTTGTTTAACGGACTTCGCTTATCTGAAAACAGAATATTACAGAATATTATTGATATGAAAAAAATATTTTTAGTTTACCTTGTCTGCATTGCATTTTGCTCTTGTAAAAAAGATGACACAAACAAACATAATGGCGACGAAAAAACAAGTTGTGTGTGTTTTTACAATGCCATTAGCTTTGATACCATTCAATGGGGGAATGCGCATCTAAATGAAATATTGACAGAATGGATTTTTGACGCATTTGTTGACACTGCAAATTGTGAAATCATAACAGCTGAAAATATTCCAGAAATGACTCTAAAATTTCTGGAAAACAACCATGTTTCAGGCAGTATGATTGGTGGTATAGATTATCGACCGAATGATGAACAATATAATACCCCAACAAATGAAGATATTTATAATCAGTATGTTTTTGTTGATGGTGAGATTATATTTTCTAATATTGAACCAACATACGTGTTCGATTCAAATTTAAATTCAAAGATTTTTCTCTCATTACAGGACACAAATAAAGTTTTTGTGACTAACGACACATTATTCCTTATGTCTAATGGTGTTTTGATATTTACTAAAAACAAAAAAATTACTATACAGCAACCACTATCTTTGTATGGCGATTGGCGTGAAATTATGTATGGAAAAGAAGTTTCGCAACTAACCTTTTCTGACAATGACACACTGTACTATCAGTCAGGGAATATCGTAAATAAAAGTATATATGGACTCCTAACTAAAGATACGTTACAAATAGAAAGATTGGTAGAGCATGAAAAATCAATTTGTCCGATTATTGTCCACAACAACGATTGCATAACAATAAAACGATTTTACAAATCAGACGCTGCCGTTTATCCTCCAATGTACAAAGAAATACTATTGTTTAGAGTTAAGTAATACAAAGGCTGGTCGAAACATTTCAACCAGCCTTTGTTGTACACATATAAACGGCATAACGTTTATTTATCTCCAAGAATCAGTGGAAGTCCGTTGCTTCCGGAATTGCCCACAATCACAGTTTTTGAGTTTTGCGATTTGCTCAATTCCAATGTGGCTTCAATACCACGCATCTTCAACAAGTTTGGTGTCAAACTGTTGTTGATGATATTGTTGGCGCGAGCCTCACCTTCAGCGGCGATTTTCTTACGTTCAGCCTCCGATTTTTCTTTTTCCAAACGGAATTGGTACGCAAGTGCTTCCTGTTCTTGTTTCAACTTGCTTTCAATTGCTTGGCGGATGTCCTGTGGAAGGTTGATGGAACGAATCAGCAACGCCTTCATTTCTATGTGGTTGTCACGAAGTTTCTTGCCGGCTTCGTCAATAATCGTCTGCTCAACTTCGGAACGTTTCGTTGAATAAATTTCCTCAGCCGAATAACGACCAGCAACTTGTCGAACCGAAGAACGGACTTCAGGAATCACCAGCAAATTCGCATAATCGGTACGGAATTGTTCGTACAAATATCCCACACGATTGTAGATTGGGAAGAAACGAACGGTGATTTCTATATTGATGGAAAGTCCGTTTTTATCCAACACATCCATTGTTTCTTCCACTTTTTGTTCAGCCACGTTGAACACATACATATCGTTCCATGGCGCAATCACATGGAAACCAGGTTCATACACATTTTCCTTATCCAAACCTGTAGTAAACTGACGGAAAATCACACCACGTTCCGTAGCCTCCAACTTAATGAACATACTATTTCCGAAAACAATCAAGAAAAAAACGGCAGCAATGCCGATAAT
Source organism: Bacteroidales bacterium UBA3754 (assembly GCA_002371705.1). GTDB lineage: Bacteria > Bacteroidota > Bacteroidia > Bacteroidales > UBA1715 > UBA1715. The sequence goes on along the minus strand of DFGI01000018.1, from coordinate 10,731 downwards.
AATAAGTTTTTGATATTTACCTTTCATATACTTTTGTTTTTATTTGTCACAAAGATAGAAAAAATATAAATCAAGTTGGTCTTTTTTCTGCAATCATAGGTTTTATTTCTCCAAGAATTTACGAAATTTGTAAACTCAGAAATTAAATCATTTAAAACAAAAACGTATGGAATTAAAAGGTTCAAAAACAGAAAAAAACTTGCAGACCGCTTTCGCTGGCGAGTCGCAAGCCCGTAACAAATACACATATTATGCGTCGAAAGCAAAAAAAGACGGTTTTGTGCAAATTGCAAGCATTTTCGAAGAAACTGCCAACAACGAAAAGGAACACGCAAAAATTTGGTTCAAACTGCTCCACGACGGTAAAGTTCCCGACACAATAACTAACCTGCAAGATGCCGCTGACGGCGAAAACTACGAATGGACCGACATGTACGCCACATTCGCAAAAGAAGCCCGTGAAGAAGGATTCAACGACATCGCCGACTTGTTTGAAGGCGTGGCAAAAATCGAAAAGGAACACGAAGAACGCTACAAAAAATTGTTGGCTAACATCAAAGGCGGCCTTGTGTTCTCGAAAGACAAAGATATGATTTGGCAGTGCTCGAACTGCGGCCACATTGTCATCGGCAAGAATGCGCCTGAAGTTTGCCCTGTTTGCAACCATCCGCAGGCTTATTTCCAAGTAAAAGCTGAAAATTATTAGTAACAACAAATAAAACTTAAAAATTATGGCAAAAAAATTCATCTGTCCCGTATGTGGATATGTCCACGAAGGCGACGAAGCTCCAGAACGCTGTCCGCAATGCAAGCAAATAGTGACATGGAAAATAGCCGCCGACACGCTGAACTTCGTGACCGAGCACGTGGTTGGCATCGCTAAAAATTGTTCCGAAGAAATGAAAAAAGACCTGAACGCGCATTTTATGGGCGAATGTTCCGAAGTGGGTATGTATCTCGCAATGAGCCGCCAAGCCGACCGCGAAGGGTATCCTGAAATCGCCGAAGCTTTCAAACGATACGCGTTCGAGGAAGCTGAACATGCGGCTAAATTTGCGGAGTTGCTCGGCGAAATCGTGTGGGACACCAAAACAAACCTTGAAAAACGTATGATGGCGGAAGCAGGCGCTTGCGAAGATAAAATGCGCATCGCTAAAAATGCAAAAGAACAAAACCTTGACGCCATCCACGACACCGTCCACGAAATGGCAAAAGACGAAGCCCGCCACGGACAAGGCTTCCAAGGATTGTTCAACCGTTATTTCAAAAAATAATCGAACATTAAATAATGGATTTGATTGTAGGGCTGTCACAATGTGGCAGCCCTATTTTTTCGTCGCCGAAAGAAAAGGGACGAAATCCTTTTGCAAACTTTGTACTTCTTTTTGGGGAGAAAATAGTTATTTCACATTCTTCCCAAATTCTTATATATTTGCAAAGTATAATCGTAAAACAAGAAACAGAAAGATTTGAATTAACATATTGAATTTACGCTCTTATTCTTGGGAAGATAAAATCCGCCAATAAATTTTATTAACGATAGAATATGGTTGCAAGAGATTCACGCTTGGGGCGTGAGTCGTTTCGTGCTTATTTATCGTTATTGGTTCTTGGCGGAGCCCTTCTTCCCTAAATAGGCAATCAAACAACGAAACGGCAAACGCTTTTTTTATGGAACAACCTTACGATGAAATACATATTGGTCGCATAATTCAAATGCAATTGAAGGCACAAGGACGTTCGGTGAAATGGTTTGCCGAACAAATTCCCTGCACACGAAATCACTTGTATAAAATTTTTAGAAGTTCATCGCTACACACCGATTTGTTGCTGAGAATATCCGTCGTCCTTAACTACAATTTCTTTAAACATTACGAAACCGCTCTGAAACAAAACAATGTGTATCAAAAATAGATACACTTCTGTATCTTAATTGGATAGAGCTTTTTGAAAAATGAAATAACCTAAGATTTATCTTTGGAAATCTTAAAATTTGAAAAATGAAATTCTTTGAAAAGGGAACTTTTTACGATTTAGTATCATTGGTTGTGCCAGGGGCGTTGATACTTACCGTGTGCCTGTTTGCCAACAGTTGTTTTTGTTGTAAAATTTTACCAACTGGAGCTGACATAAACTGGATTGTGGAAGTTTCACTATTTGGTATTGTGCTATTACTCGGCTTTGTTTGCAAGTTAATTGCTTCCGTAATATGGAAAGAAAAAAGGAATGATATTGAAGATATTAACACTGAATATCGTAAATACAAAAAAGGAAAAGATTCACTACATGATGATAAAACTATTACAGAATTAGATACCCCAGAATATTTTAAGCGATACTATTATGTTGCCAAGAACACCTACAATAAGCATATTCCAATATTGGAATCCCACATTGCTTTTTTTCAAAATTGGATAGTAGCATCAGGTGTAAGTATAGTTTTAATTCCTCTATTGTACTGTTGTTGCTGCTGTCCTTGCAAACTTTTGATAATCGAAATGCTTCTGCTGATTTCCATATTCGTTGCGTATATAGGTATGAATAATTATATAAGGAAAGTGTACTACTTGGTTTTCAGTGATTATGAATACCTTACTGATTATGAAAACACTAAACGAAAAAAATCACAACAAGAAGAAAATACTGAAACAAAAAGTGATGAAAACAAATAATTCAAAAAATTAATGATATGAAACAAATTCTTAAAAAAATTTTGCTATTTGGCAGTGCGATTGCAATATTTACAGCGTGTGGCGATGGGACTTCAAGTGGAGTTTCTTCGAATGGGACTTTAGTTAAAGGTGAATTTACCGTTGCTCGAGGTAAAAAAGTGTATTTCTCGCGAGGTAATCTGCAATATCAGGCAAGTACAGGAACGTGGCGTTTTGCAGAGCATCAATGGGATATGATTGGGGAAAATAATGAAAATATTTCCTCGGACTATGATGGTTGGATAGATCTATTCGGTTGGGGAACAAGCGGTTACAACGGCAAGTATCCGTATATGACGAGTATAGAAAATACTGATTATGGAGATGGTATGAACGATATAGCAGTAACGGATTATGATTGGGGCGTTTATAACAAGATTTTGAATGGAGGAAACAAAGCCGGGCTGTGGAGAACACTTACGTATAGTGAGTGGCGTTATATTTTAAATGATCGTCCGCATTGTGAAAATTTGTATTCTAAAGGATGTGTAGATGGCATTAATGGGCTCATATTGTTGCCTGATGAATGGAACTATTCCATTGGTTTTTCACCTCGAAGTGAAAAATTTAAAACAAACGATTATACATTGGAGGAATGGAGTATAATGGAATCGCATGGTGCCGTGTTTCTTCCTACTGCCGGCAACCGCCACAGCAACAATAGTGGGACATACGTGTACAATGTAGGATTCTCCGGTGACTATTGGTCGAGTTCAGCTAACTATGGCCACTCCTACTATCTGTTCTTCTGCCGCGACGACATCTACACAATATCTCCCGACGGCGTGTATGTCCTCGGCGTCGGCGGAGAACGCGGATTCGGAATGTCTGTTCGACTTGTCCAAGATGTAAAATAAATCTGAATAAATGTAAATGAAAGGCTGCCGCAAGGTGGCCTTTCTTTATTCCCTTTCCAAAAATCGCGTCATTTCGTAGCCGAGCAAAGCGAGGCAAGAAATCTTTGTAAGGTTGCCACAATGTGATTGTTATACAATTAAAATTTTTGTTGTTCCAGTATGTGCAAAATTTGCACATACTGCCACTGCAATTGCATAAATCAAGAAAACGGCAAACGGCAAGAATTTCCGTTAGTCGTTTTTGAGGGGAAACGGGATACGTTTCTGTAGGGACGCACCGCGTGCGTCCTTGTTATACAAACGCAATTCACGGACGTGTCCTACATAGTTTGTTTTTCCGATATTAAAATCAAATAATTTCACCCGCAAAGTGCAAATTTTTGCAAAAATTGCACCTACGAAGTGCAATTTGATTATGAAGGTTGTAGCATATATTAATAACAACTTTACAATTGTTGCTCAATGTAAAGTTTGAAAAAAGGATCACTGATGAAATACAGGTTAGCTTCGTTGTCAACCACACCGTTGTTCATCAATGTCTTTACGGATTTTTGAACCGATGAGATTGCTTTCAGTCGATTGGTTTTTATATAATCAAGCGAAAAAATATTCCTTCCCGATTTGCACAATGCAACCAACAGATTTTTTTGTCCTTCGGAATGTTTGTCAAACAGTTCAAAGTAATAATCTCGTTTTAAGTTGATTACACGAATGCAACATTCGTCAATTATTTGTGTGGTGACAGATTTCTTTTCCACAATAACCGCCTGCCAAACTTCGGCTGCCAATAGTTGAATGTAATATGGTATGTTCGAAGTGCGTTGAACGAGGTATGCGCAACATTCTTCGGAAATATCTATGCCGAATTGGGCAAATTTTCGTTGCAGAAACTCTGTTGTGTCAGCCAACGGCAACGGACCTATTTGCATAATGAACGCGGAATTGTAAAACGGGCGTTTCTTGTCGGCAAACATTTCGGTGAGCAAGTGTGTTTTGCTGCCAAGAAACATATATGCGGTGCGTTGTTGTTGTATTTTGCTCCGCAACAGCCCCTCAAGTCCATATTTTCCAAACTTGGCGATTTCTTGAAATTCATCGAATATCACAATCACCTTTTGACCATTTTCAGCCATTTTTTCCGGCAAGTCCAATAAATCGGAGATTGTCTGCACCGAAACCTCGTCTTCCAAGAAATCTACTCCGAATTCAGGCGAACCGTTTTCGTCGAATGTAAGTTTTGGTTTTATAGATTTGATGTACGATGAAATCGTTTTTACAAATCGCTCGGTCTTCGATTGTTTCTCCTTGATTTTCAACAAAAAAGATTTTGCAAACGATTCGAGGGAATATACCGAAAGCAAGTCAAAATAAATACAAAGACAGTTTTTTGCCTCCAATTCTGCCATTACCTTAAACACCAACGATGTTTTACCGTACCGTCGAGGAGCATACAGCACCACATTGTTTCCCGATTCCAACGTAGAAACAAGCCGCTGCGTTTCGTCTTTTCTGTCGTAGAAATCGTCTCCACGAACCACTGTACCATAGCTGAAAGGATTTTCCATATTTGTAATTTTTTACAAATATATACAATTTCTTTTGAATTACGCTCCGAAGCGTAACGCTTTGAGGCGTAATTGTGAAAAATTCTTAAAATTTCACTATCCCAGCTTCGTCAATCACCAGATTACGGTCTAAGGCGATTCTTCTGTTCAGTGCCACTGCCCCAAGCACTATCTCAAAAAGAAATCAAGAGTTTACAGAAAATCCAAAAGACCAAATTGCTGAAACAACCACAAAAAACTACTGAATCATCAGGTGTCCTTATTGCACTGATTATCGTTGTGGAAGTGTTGTTCACCATTGCATTATTAGTAAGGGGCTGTTATTGGTTGTTTTGGAGTGTTTTGTATTACTAAGGAGTATTCGTAACAACAATTTTCTTATAAACCATCGTTTATTTCTTACAGTTCCTCTATTTTTTTCGCTCTACAGTAACAACTTTTAGATTTTTTGATATATTTGCATCGTCAAAACAAACAAGTATGAAGACAAAAAACACATTCTTTTACTTTTATTTTTACTTCTTTTACGAAAGTAAGAGCGAGGCTGTGTGTATGTAATTGAAACAAATAAAATTGTATAAACGAAGCCTCGATGAAAATCGGGGCTTTTTTTTTGAATGATATAAATATGAAAATTGCAATTCAAGGTGTGAACGGAGCATTCCACGAAATAGCCGCCAAAGAATATTTCGGCGACGACATTACAACGCTCAACTGCAACCAGTTCAAGGATTTGTTCTCGGCTGTGGAGCACGGCACTGCCGATTACGGCATTTGTGCCATAGAAAACACAATAGCGGGGAGCATCCTCGAAAATTATTTGTTGCTTAAACGCTCAAAGCTGAAAGTAATCGGAGAGATTTCACTGCACATCACGCAAAATCTTATGGTGTTGCCAAGTACGAAAATCGAAAACATTCACGAGGTGTATTCTCATCCCATAGCAATCCAGCAAAGCAAGGATTTTCTCGACAACTATCCTAATATGAAAATCATCAACTGGTCAGATACGGCCTCGAGCGCACAAAAAATCGCCGAAGAACATCTTACCAACGCAGCAGCAATAGCAAGCGAATATGCCGCCGACTTGTACGGTCTTGAAATTTTGGCAAGAAACATTCAAACTCATAAGAAAAACTACACGCGTTTCCTTGCCCTGAGCCGCATTCCTGTCGATAGCGAGGAAAACAATAAGGCATCGATTTGCTTTGAACTTACGCACCAACCCGGCTCACTGGTCGATGTGTTGGCGGCGTTCAAGCAACACGAAATAAATCTTACCAAAATCCAATCACTTCCTATTTTGGGAAGTCCTTACCAATACACGTTCTACGTAGATTTGGAATGGAAGGACAAAAATAAGTTTGACGCCGCTTTGGCAGCAGTGTTGAAGGTGGTTTCAAACCTTTCTGTCTTGGGAGAATATAAACGTGATGAAAAATTTAATTACGAAATTTTAAACTAATATGAATATTGTAGTTATAGGAACAGGTTTGATTGGCGGCTCAATGGCACTTTCCGCCCGTGGATTTGAGACAAAAATCATTGGAGTCGATGCAAGCGAAGAAAACCTGAAAAAAGCGATAGAACTTGGTATTATTGATATGGCAATGCCGCTGGAACAAGCTGTTTTGATAGCCGATTTAATTATCATTTCCATTCCAGTTGATGCGGCACGCGAAATGCTTCCGTCAATTCTCGACACTATGCGCGACGATGCTGTTGTAATCGACACTGGTTCGACAAAGGCGGGAATCTGCGGAAAAGTTCGCAACCATCCTCGTCGTAAAAACTTTGTGGCTTCGCACCCTATGGCGGGAACGGAATTTTCGGGTCCGACAGCAGCTTTTGCGGGTTTGTTCAAGGATAAAAAAGCAATTATTTGCGAAAAAGAATTGAGTAGCGATTTTGCTCTCAAACGTGCGCTGACACTTTATAAATTATTAGGAATGAGCGTATTGTATATGTCGGCCGAAGACCACGACAAACACATTGCCTATGTGTCGCACCTTACGCACGTGATTGCCTACGCATTGAGTTTGACGGTTCAGGAAATTGAGAAAAACGAGGAAAAGAAAATCTTCGAAATGGCTGGCAGTGGTTTCGCCTCGACCGTGCGAATCGCAAAAAGTTCGTCGGCAATGTGGACGCCGATTTTCCGCCAAAACGCCCGTTTCCTGACAGATTCAATCGACAAATACATTGACGTGCTGAATCATTTCAAACAATTGATTGCCGAAGACAGAACAAAAGAATTGTTCGACGAAATAAAAGAAGCAAATAGAATTAAAGACGTTTTAAAAGGATAAATAGTAGAGCCGTGCCATGGCGCGTCTCTACAGAAAAACAAGAAATAAATAATAAAATATATGAAAGTTGATAGTATAGAAACATGGGGAATTAACGCAAAGCGTCCTGTAATCATAGCAGGCCCATGTAGTGCAGAATCAGAAGAGCAGGTAATGGAAACTGCCAAAGGATTGAAAGAACTTGGTGTGCAAATTTTCCGTGCGGGTATCTGGAAACCGCGTACACGTCCAAATTCGTTCGAAGGCGTTGGTTTCGAAGGATTGGCGTGGTTGAAACGTGTTAAAAAAGAATACGGAATGCTTACGGCAACCGAGGTTGCCTGCCAGAAACACGTGAACGAGGCATTGAAAATGGGCGTTGACATTCTTTGGATTGGTGCACGCACGACGGTGAACCCGTTTGCCGTGCAAGAAATTGCCAACGAGTTGAAAGGCGTTGACATTCCTGTGCTTATCAAGAATCCTATCAATCCCGACTTGGAATTGTGGATTGGCGCTTTCGAGCGAATTGCCGGTGCTGGAATCACGAAACTCGGTGCCATTCACCGTGGTTTTTCATCGTTCGAAAAAATAAAATACCGTAACGCTCCGCAGTGGCAGATGGCGATAGAATTACATCGCCGAATCCCTGAATTGCCAATTATCTGCGACCCAAGCCACATGGCAGGAAAACGCGAATATGTCCAGGAATTGGCACAAAAATCGTTGGATTTGGGTGCAAACGGTTTGATTATTGAATCGCACTGCAATCCCGACGTGGCGTTGAGCGACTCGAAACAACAATTCACGCCGAAAGATTTGGGCGAAATCCTGAACAGTTTGGTTGTTCGAGAACGAGGAACAAATAATGCTGATTACAAAGAAGTTATGAGCGAACTTCGTGCAAAAATCGACGTGCTTGACGAAATGTTGCTCGACACGCTTTCGAAACGTATGGACGTGTGCCGCGAAATGGGTAAGACGAAAAAGGAAAACAATGTGCAAGTGTTCCAGTCACATCGTTGGGACCAAATTTTGACCGACAAGCTTGCTCGTGGTGCTGAAAAAGGGTTGAGCAGCGAGTTGATTGAAAAAACTTTTAAAGCAATTCACCAAGAATCAATCAATATTCAAACGGAAATTGTTAATAGTTAAGTGAATAGTTAGAATATGGGTTAAGAATTATGGTTTTGCGCCATAATTTTTAACTCTATTTTCATAAATTCCATACAAAACATTATTTTTGCAAATAAAAATTTCTGTATGGAAGTTGATTTGTTTATTCCTTGTTTTGTTGACCAGATTGAGCCGCAAATTGGGCAAAATCTGATTACAATATTGGAGCACGTTGGTTGCAAAGTGCACTACAACCCGAAACAAACTTGTTGCGGACAACCGCAGTTCAATAGTGGCTATACCCAAGAAACGCGGGAATTAGCGAGAAAATTTTTAAAGGATTTCGAAGGAGACCGTGTGATTGTAAGTCCAGGCGGTTCTTGCACTGGTTTCATTAAACGACGCTATGCTTCGTTGTTCGACACTCCTGCAGAAAAAGAAGCAGCGGAAAAACTTTCCAACAGAATCTACGACATTTGCGATTTTCTTGTTAATGTATTGCACATCACCGATTTAGGAGCAACTTTCAACGGAAAAGTCACCGTTCACGATTCTTGTTCAGCACTCCGCGAATACGGGCTGACAACAGAGCCACGCACGTTACTTCAAAACGTGAAAGGGCTTGAAATTGTTGAGATGGAAGAAAGCACGACCTGTTGCGGTTTCGGCGGAACATTTTCCATAAAACAAAAAGATATTTCGTCGGCAATGGTTGAACAAAAAGTACGTTTCGCTGTTGAATCTGGTGCGGAATATATCACAGGTACGGAATTTTCCTGCTTGATGAATATCAAAGCATACATTGAACGAAACAACATCAATATTAAACCAATCCATATTGTAAACATATTAAGCAACTTCGAGCATGTATAAAATTGGGTTTGATGCAAAACGATTATTCCTAAATGGAACAGGATTAGGCAATTACAGCAGAAGTTTAGTCCGTAGTTTAAAGGAACTTTATCCTGAAAACACATACGTGCTGTTTTCGCCTAAAATCGCCTACAACGAAGAAAGCTTTTACTATACCCAAGAATTTGAGACCGTTACACCAAGTTTATTCTCATCAAAATCTATTTGGCGGACAAAAATGATTCTTAACTCACTGCTCGAACACGATATTGACATTTACCATGGCTTGAGCCACGAATTGCCCGTTGGCATTGAAAAAACAGCAATCAAATCGGTGGTTACCATCCACGATTTGATTTACAAATTGTTTCCCGCCGATTTTCCATTGATTGACAAAAAAATATATGACATCAAATGGAGAAATTCGTGCACAAACGCCAACGCAATCATCGCGACAAGCGAAGCGACAAAAAAGGATATTATTGATAATTTCAACATCGATCCGAAAAAAATCCACGTTGTATATCAAACGTGCAGCAATATTTTCGATGCTGAATACACTGACAAGGAGAAACATGATTTACTCGAGAAATTAGGTTTTCCTAAAAATTATATGCTGTATGTGGGAGCAATTACCGACCGTAAAAACGTACTCAGTCTTGCCGAAGCCTACAACGAAATAAAAGACCAAATCAACATTCCTCTTGTGATTGTGGGAAAGGGACGCAATTATATGCGCCGTCTGATGGCATACATTGAAAACCACAACCTTAAAGATAGAATCATAATCCGTAGCGATATAGAAAACAATGCTTTACCAACCATTTACCAATGTGCGGAATTCTTCCTTTATCCGTCACGCTACGAAGGTTTTGGAATACCTATTTTGGAAGCGTTTAAGAGCAAAACGCCTGTTATTTTGAGTAATACGACCTCATTACCCGAAGTCGGCGGTTCTGCAGGCTATTACATAGATCCATACAAAATTGAGAGCATTTCGCAAGCAATCCTCGATTTACATAATAATCCCAATCTCCGAAATCGTTTAGTTGACGAAGGTCTTGAGCAAGTAAAACAATTCACGCTCGAAAATTTTGCAAAACAAACGATAGATGTATATCGGAGTTTAATGTAACAACTAACATTTTTGTGATAAATTCTATGCTTAAAGTCGGAATCAACACGACTTTACTCTTTTTGTGTACACCATAAAAAAGGAGAGGCAGCCCAACGGTTGCCTCTCCTTTTTTCTATATCCAAGAACTTCTGTTCTATTTCACAACCTTGATGACCTTCATCTGGTCTCCAGCCTTCACCCTCACGTTGTACACGCCCTGCGTCA
>DFGI01000087.1 GCA_002371705.1 Bacteroidales bacterium UBA3754 | reverse complement strand
TGGAGAAAAAGTGAATGTATATTATGGGGTACCAATTTATTTTAAATTAGATAAATAATGAAGGGAATCGGGGAAATGTACTGTTATTAGGGAAGATTGAGGATTAATAATCCACATCTGCCAAATAGCGCCGTAACAAGAATGTGCAGAAATACGGGAATGTGTAGATGTTATTGTTATATCCGATATTTCCATGACAAAGTTTTATGCCCCAGCGAATGTCTTCGTACGAATCGCTTTTGATTAACGTAGCCAATGATTTTGACTGGTTGTTTTGTGCTTTCACTTCTATTGGCACAAGTGATTTCTTTGTGCGGACAAAAAAATCCTGCTCCAACGTGGAATTATCACGTTTGTAGTAGAATAAGCCGTATCCTTGTTTTACCAGTGCTTCGCCTACAATGTTTTCGTACAACGCTCCTTTGTAAACATTCATATTCTTGTTGCTTCGCAAATCGTCTTGTGCTTCATCGTCAAGACAAGCAACGAGCAAGCCAGTGTCTTTCAGGTAAATTTTATATTTGTTCACATCGTAATTGCCTTTCAACGGAAGTTGGGGCGACTGCATGCACCAACAAATGTTTATGATTCCTGCGTCGTTCAACCATTCCACACAGCCCCAATAATCCTTGAAACGTGCACCGCTTGCAACTTTTGAAATCTGAAATTTTTTGTTGTCTTGTGCCAACTGTATCGGTATTCGGTTGAATACATTCAAAATGCGTGTCTGCTCAATGCCAGTAACATATTTGCGAATGTCCTCCTTGTAGTCGTCCAACAAATCTTTCTGTAACACAAGCGTGCCTTCAAACGAATTCTGTTCTATATATTTGGCAACCACGTGGGGCATTCCGCCCAATAGGCAAAAATCCAAGAACAATGAATGAAACACTTTCATTGTAGTTTCGTTAAATGGCTCAAGATTTTTCATGTGACTGAGCAAATCTTCTATCTGATTTTCGTAGCCTTTTGCCCACAAGAATTCCTCGAAATCCATTGAAAACATTTCGTAATTCGTCTTATAGCCAACGCTGTTGCTTTCTATCCGTTGATAGTTTATCCCCAACAATGAGCCGCTACAAATCACATCGTAGCGTTTGTCGATGCAGAAAAATTTCAACGAGGTCGCGATTTCGGGAAAATCCTGTAATTCGTCGAATAAAATCAATGTCTTGCCAGGAATGAACTTCTTTGTCGTGTCAATACGGGAAATATTGGCCACAATACTGTCAACGTCGTATCCGTCTTCAATAATTGTTTTGTATTTGGTTTCAATGGCAAAATTTATATTTATGAAACTTTTATAGTTCGTTTCGGCAAAATGAACGATGGAAGCGGTCTTGCCAATTTGACGAGACCCTTTTACAACCAATGGCATACGATTGGGATTATTTTTCCAATCAACAAAATACTGGTCTATTTTTCTTCGTAAGTACATATATTACACGTTTTATTCACTGCAAATATATGTCAATTTACGAAAATATGAGCCACTTTTTGGAAAAAATCACAAAAATATGAGCCACTTTTTGAGAAAAATTACAAAAACATGAGCCACTTTTACAATTTCTGGCGTAATCCCAGCACAAAGTCTTCAATAATTGGCCAGCATTCTTCCGCAGTGGTGCAGTTTTTCACCCGTTTTTCGAGCGGACACCAATCTGTTCCTGCATTGTTTATAATGTAGTCAACTTCTTTGTCAAATGTGACGTGGATGCCGTTCGATTCAAGCATTTCTTTTGCCGAAGTGCAAATAGCGTGTGTGAACACTTCGCTGAATCCGCCCAAAACTATCATTGCCGCCGCGCCTTTGCCAATCACTTTGTCGGCTATCATTGCGTTCTTCATAATCGGATTTTGTTCTTTCACCAAATCGTACAAATCTTGCACACCTTTTTGATTGTAGGTGCGAACTTCGCCGTCTTTTCCAATTACGCAGGAATAATTTCCTTCGTCGAGTTTCTTTATCAGCACAGCCATCGCAGTTGCCTTGCCCAAGTCGGCACCGTTGCGTTTCAGTGTTTCTACAAAATTGTTTATTCGGTGCATTTCCTGTGGAATGTCTATCCGTTGCGGACAGGCAGGAATACAGCGGCCGCATTCAGTGCAGTGGTCTGCCTGACGGAGTTTCGGCACACTACGGTCGTAGCCAACGAGAAACGCTTTGCGAGCTTTCGCATATTCGGGATTTTGTCTGTCTTCCTGCACGTTTCCTTCGTTTAGACATTTGTTGTAGTGACTGAAAATGCCTGGAATGTCCAATCCGTAAGGACATGGCATACAATACTGGCATGTGTTGCACGGAACCATCGGGAAATTCGCAAAAATGTCGGCAATTTCCTCCAAAAGTTTGTATTCCTCGTCGTTCAACGGTTTCAGCGGAGAATATGTTTTTACATTGTCCTGCAAATGTTCCATATACGTCATACCGCTCAAAACAGAAAGGATTCTTGGCATTGAGCCTGCGAATCGAAACGCCCACGATGCTATGCTTGCGTCGGGGTCGCGTTGTTTGAGCAATTCCGTGGCGTGGTCGTTCAAATTTGCCAAACGACCACCTAACAGTGGTTCCATCACAAAGGCGGGAATCTCGCGTTTGTCCAATTCTCCGTAAAGATATTCCGAATTGGTATTTCGTGGATTCATAAGTTTTGCGTGTTTCCAGTCAACGTAACTATGCTGAATCAGCACAAAATCCCAATGAATTTCGTCGTGCCGCGACAAGAGGTAATCGAAAATACGAATGTCGCCGTGGTATGAAAATCCTAAGTTTTTGATTCTTCCTGCTTTCCGTTCTTCCAACAAAAAATCGAGAATACCGTTGTCTATGTAGCGGGCTTTGAAATATCCCATTGCATCGTCGCCGCCGCCCACGGAGTGGAGCAGATAGTAATCAATGTAGTCAACTTGAAGTTCCTTGAACGAGTTGTAATACATCTCCAACGATGCTTCGCGGGTGAAAACGCCAAAGTTCGAGAGTTTTGTGGAAACCAAGAATTCGTTGCGTTTATGACGGCTCAGAGCGATGCCCAACGCCTTTTCGGAACGTCCCTGACAATATGCAGGCGACGTGTCGAACAAATTCACGCCGTGGGCTATTGCATAGTCAATCAGTCGGTTGACTTCCTCTTGGTCTATTTCGTTTTCGGCATCTTCGCGGCCGCTTTTCCCTTGAATTGTGGGGAAACGCATACATCCGTAGCCAAGAATCGACACTTTTTGACCGTGCGAGTCCGTGCGGTAAGTCATTTTGTCGGTTGGAATGTCGTTGTTTGTTGTTTGTGCTGATTCCTTTTTCGTATCGGAGCAACCTGTCAGCATTGCCGCCGTGGCAGCAGTTCCAGCTCCAAAAATCTGTAAAAATCGGCGACGGTTTATTTTGTTCTCTGTTTTCATAGTTCGGTTAAATTTCGCGTTGCACTTCGTTTCCTTCAACATAAATAGCACTGAGCGGACGGGCAGGGCAGTAGTATTCGCATTGCCCGCAACCAATGCACCGTTCGGTGTTCACAACGGGTATTTTTAATACAGGATTAAATTCGTCTTTTACAACCATAAGAATTGCTCCAACAGGGCAATGGCTGGCGCAACTACCGCATTTTTCGCCGTCGGTTTCAACTATGCAGTTCTCCTTAATCCACACTGCGTGACCGATTTGTATCGCCGATTTTTCGGCAGGAGTAATTTTCTGTATTGCACCAGTCGGACAAACTTCGGAGCAGCGGACGCATTCGGGACGGCAGAAACCGTCTTCAAACTGCATTTCGGGCTGCATGAGTGTTTCCAAATTGTTTGACGGTCGAAGTACGTGGTTTGGACAAACCGAAACGCATAGTTGGCACGCCGTGCAGTTTTGGGTGAAATGCCGTAAACTCTGCGAGCCTGCTGGCTTTGGCGGCGTTGTGCGTGTGGGGATTTTCTTGTCTTGTATGACAGCAAGTCCGCCGTCAACTTTTTTTGTCTGTGCTTTCACCATTGTTCCAGCCGTGAGCAGAGCCGCAACCGACAAGAATTTTCGTCTTGAATCGTCCTGTGGAGCTGATTCCGTTTCGGTTTTCTTGCGTCGGGTGTAGTGCATTGCGTCTCTGTTGCAGGTTTCAACACAGTTGAAGCATGTCACGCAACGGCTGTAGTCAATTTTGTGAGCATTGGTATTGATGCAGGCCGCCTTGCACGTGCGGGCACACAAGCCACATCCATTACATTTTTCCGTATCAATTATAGGTTTGAAGATTGAAAATTTGGCAATGTAGCCCAAAACTGTTCCCACGGGACAGATATTGTTGCACCACGTGCGTCCGTTCCTCCACGCCAGAACAGCCAAAACAACCAATGTGATGATGGCGATTACGAGAGACGAAATACTTTTAATCCACACGTCAACCGAGTAGAATGCGTAACTGTCCATCCGTTCAGCTATGTATGCCAATCCATTGTTACACAATGCGTAAACGGGAGCAAGAAGATTCGCCGCAATTCGTCCGAATGCACTGTAAGGTGCAATAAGGTGGGCAACCGCACCTATTCCCGGTACAAGAAGAAATATGATGAACAGTATCAATACAACCACACGGAGAATTGTGTGATTTTTTGAGAAAGAATATCTGTATTTGTTCTTTTTGCCGATTCTGCCCAATCTGCTAAACACGTCCTGCATAATGCCGAGAGGACAAATTACCGAGCAGTAAAGTCGTCCGAACACGAGCGTAAGCACTATCAAACCTGCCACAACACCAATGTTCAATGCTAAAATTGCAGGTAAAAGCTGGATTTTCGCCAACCAACCGAAATAGGCGTGGATTGTGCCTGTAAAATCAAGAAAAAGAAGCGTTATCAGCGCAAGCACGACAACGGCAAACGAGATTCGTAATTTTCGTAACATATTTTAAATTTTATCCTTTACAAAGATAAAAGATTTGATGATTGAAAAATGAGATTCAAGGATTTTGTGTGGAAAAAAATAGACGAAAATGGAATTAAATTTAAACTTGATGAGTTATTCTTTATTATATATGAAAATGCGGCGAAAGTTTTTTTCTTCCAACTTCAAAAATTCACCTAAAAAAACTATATTTGCTTATGAATAAATAATTTGTAAAAATACAACTATGGCTGAAAAACAATACAATTGGAAATTCTCAACTGTTGGCGGCGTACCTCGCGTAAACATTGAGTCTGGTGAGGATATTGCCCACCTGAAGGAGTTAGACCAAAAAATGTGGACCGTGCTGAGCTGTCCGACCAAAGGTCTTGAGATTGACGAAAAAACACTTGAATTGATGGACCTTGACGGCGACGGCAAAATTCGTGTGCACGAAGTTGTGGAAGCTGCCACATGGATTACCAAAGTGTTGAAAAATCCTGACTTGTTGCTCAATCAGGAGGATACGATTTCACTTGACGATATTAATCAAGATGACGAAGACGGAAAGAAATTGTATGATTCTGCAAAACAGATTCTTGCAAATCTTGAACTTGATAAAAATGAAATCTCGGTTGCAGACACGTCCGACAGCATTGCGATTTTTGCAAAGACGAAATTCAACGGCGACGGCGTGATTACCGAAAATTCTACCGATGACGAAGCTCTCAAAGCCGTGATTGCTAATTGTGTGAAAACAATCGGCTCTACGCCAGACCGTAGCGGCGTTGACGGTGTGAATGCGGAACAAATCGAGGCATTCTACACGAATTGCAACGATTATATGACGTGGTTCACCAGTGAGGACGAAAACAAGGCGACTGTGTTTCCGTATGGTGACAATACCGAAGCCGCGCTTGCTGCCTATAATGCTCTCAAAGAAAAAGTTGAAGATTTCTTCATGCGTTGTAAATTGACAGCGTTTAATTCTGATTCTTCGGCTGCGTTGGATGTGACGGTCGCTCGTTTTGAAGCCATCAGCGAAAAAAGTTTGTCGGCTTGCACCGAGGAGATTGCCGGCTATCCGTTGGCTCGCGTGAACGGCAAATTGGAACTACCGTTGAATGGTGGCATAAACCCTGCGTGGGAAGCTGCTTTCGCAAATCTTAAATCTCTGATTTTTGATGTCGATTTTCCAAAGCAAAAATCTATCTCCGAAGCAGATTGGAACGCAATTGGTGCGAAATTCGGACCATACGAGGCGTGGAAAGCTGCAAAGAAGGGCGAAGTTGTTGAATCGCTTGGCGTTGACGTGATTAAGGAAATCGTCGAAAAAAATCAGAAAGATGCGTTGTTGGCATTGGTTGAACAGGATAAAGCCGAAGAAACCAAGTCAAACGAAATTGTTACGGTTAATAAGTTAACGCATTATTATAGAGATATTTACAAGTTGATTAAAAACTATGTGACTTTCTCTGATTTTTACACGCGCGACGAAAACAAGAAGGCAATCTTCCAAGCTGGTACGCTTTACATTGACCAACGTAGTTGCGATTTGTGCGTGAAGGTGAGCGATATGGGTAAACATAATCTTACCGCTGGTTTGAGCGGAATGTATTTGTTGTACTGCGACTGCCATTCTAAAAAGAAAAACGAGACGATGACGATTGTTGCCGTAATGACCGATGGCGACATTGATAATTTGATGGTTGGGAAAAATGCCATTTTCTACGATCGCGACGGTGTTGATTGGGATGCAACGGTTGTAAAAATCATCGATAATCCTATCAGTATTCGTCAGGCATTTTGGTCTCCGTACCGCAAGTTTGCAAATTGGGTTACTGATTTAATCAACAAATCGGCTGCCGAAAAGGATTCCAAGTCGTTCGACAATATGACGGCTTCGGTTTCAGAAAAAGCTGCCGCTGTCCCTGCTGAAGGTGCTGCTCCGCAACAAGCTCAGCCGTTCGACATTGCCAAGTTTGCCGGTATCTTTGCTGCAATAGGTATGGCTTTGGGTTTCTTGGGTTCGTTCTGCGTAAGCGTTGTTTCTGGTTTTGCTCAACTTACGTGGTGGCAAGTCATTTTGGTGTTCATTGGCATTATTTTGTTGATTTCTGGTCCGTCAATGGTGATGGCGTGGTTGAAGTTGCGTAAACGTAATCTTGCTCCGCTGTTGAACGCAAACGGTTGGGCTGTGAATGCTCAGGCATTTGTGAACATTACGTTTGGTGCTACGTTGACCAAGATTGCCCAATTCCCGAAAGTGACATTGGCTGACCCATTTGCCGACAAGGGAATGGCTTGGTGGAAGAAACTTTTGATTGGCGTTGTTCTTCTTGCCATTGGCGTTGCCGCATTATGGTATTTCAACATTTGGCCATTCAACTGCGGTGCCGAAGCCGAAGTAGCTGAATGTGCGGCAGATACGCTTCAAACTGTAGCCGATACATTACAACAAGTTGCAGATACAACTGCGGTAGCCGAATAATAAGATTGGTAGATACAAAGAAAAGGGAAAATGCAATGCATTTTCCCTTTTTTGTTGTTCTCAAACTTGTTTGATTTGAGAAGTATTTGTTTGTGTCTTAGACACTCGTGTAATTAATTATTTTTTCTTCCTATTGCTTGTGTGGCTGTAATTGCGATTACGTTCACAATGTCGGAAACGTAGCAACCGCGTGAAAGGTCGTTCACAGGTGCCGCCATACCTTGTAGGATAGGTCCGTATGCTTCGGCGTGACCAAACCGTTGAGCCATTTTGTATGCGATGTTTCCTGCTTCGAGGTTAGGGAAGATAAGCACGTTTGCCTTGCCTTTCAGAACGCTGTCGGGTGCTTTTTTCTGAGCCACGTTTGGAACAACGGCAGCATCGAACTGCAATTCTCCGTCGATAACGAGGGCAGGATTCATTTCTTTTGCAATTTTTGTCGCGTTGCTCACTTTGTCAACCACTTCGTGGCTTGCACTTCCGTGTGACGAGAAGCTCAACATTGCAATGCGGGCATCCATTCCAAGCAGGTCTTTTGCTGATTTTGCACTTGTAACGGCTATTTCAGCCAATTGTTTTTCATCTGGAACAGGAGTAACAGCACAGTCGGCGAACAAGAACACGCCGTTTTCGCCAAATTCAGTATCTTTCAATATAATAATGAATGCACCCGAAACCACAGAAATGCCAGGCATAGTTTTTATCAGCTGCAAAGCAGGGCGGAGCACGTTACCCGTGGAATTTTCCGCACCGGCAACTTCGCCATCGGCATCGCCGGCCTTAATCATTGCCGAAGCCAAGTAGAGCGGATTCTTCACAAGATTGCGGGCTTTTTCCAAGTCCATACCTTTTTTCTTGCGGAGTTCGTAAATAAGATTTGCGTATTCTTCCGCCTTGGGATTGTTTTCAGGGTCGATGACCGTAGCCTTGCACAAGTTTTGGAGATTGTTGTCGGCGGCGAATTTTTTGATAAATTCAGGTTTCGACAAGATGATTAAATCTGCAAAACCTTCGCCCAACACAATGTCGGCAGCTTTCAACGTACGTTCTTCCGTACCTTCGGCCAAGACAATTCTTTGAATGTCTGATTTAGCCTTTTCTTTGAAATATTTTACGAAATCCATAATTATAGTTGTTTTTTGAATTTTGTTCTGTAACAATATGATTAAATTGTTTTTTTGATAATTTCTTTTAGTGTGTTGTATTCTTGTACAATTCTTTGATTGAGGTCTGAATAATTATTAACATCTTCTTTTTGTATTTCTATGAGAGGAATATTTTTTTCTTTATATAGTTTCTTTTTTTCTTCTTTGTTTTTCAAATAGTCGGGGGTAGTCATGCCCCAATATTCTACATAAATACCTTTTGCTCCTGTTATAGGTATAAACCAATCACTTTGAATAGTTCTTTCGTCTGTACTGATTTCAACAACCTTTTTTTCATAACAATGGCATATACCATTTGTGTAAAGAATATTATCAACAATTTCTTCTCCTTTGCTTTTTACAATATGTCCATCTATGGTTCTGATTATACCAGATTTTTGTGAATCAGCTTGTTCTGTAAAATTATTGATTTTGACTTCTTTTTTTTGTTTTTTATTTTCGATTATTTCTTTGACATCTTCTATAACACGAGAAACTAAAGATGTGTCATCATACGAATCATTTGTTATATTAGCAAGCGCAACCATTTTTTTGCAATTATAGATTACATTTTTAAGAGCAACGATTCTATAATTAGCAGATTTAAGATTGTAATAGTAATCTCTTAATTCAAACGGTTTTTTGTTTCTATCAATTTCATCTTCTAAATCTCTACATTCATAATAACAATCTTTGCAGAATGGTTTGCCAGAACTTGCTTTTCCACAAAAAATACAATTATCATTTTTTGTTTGAGAAAGAATTTGAGCACTAGTATTGTTAGATTGGTTGTCCTTCTCGACACGAATCCATTTTCCTGATTCCTCGTCTTTTATTACTTCACCATTATCTCGCAATACAAAACAATCTTTGCATAACGGATATAATCCAGATGGTTTACCACATATTTGACACGTTTTACCCATATTCTATTTTATATGTAGAGACGATGCGCACACATCGTCTCTACAAGAATTCATTAAATTCCTAATGATTTTTTCAAACCTTCGATTTTCTTGTTCAGTTCTTCGTCGGCTTGTTTCAATTCTGCCTTGCTGTTGATTTTCGTCTTCACGCCGAAATAGAACTTGATGAGTGGTTCTGTTCCCGAAGGACGGGCTGTAACTTTCGAGCCGTCTTCTGCAAAGAATTGAAGCACGTTAGACTTAGGAAGGTCGATTTTCTCGGTTTTTCCTGTCTTGCAATCTGTTGTGATTGATTGACCGTAGTCTTTTATGTAAGCAACAGGCGAACCGTTCAATTCTTTTGGAGGATTAGCACGGAAGTTGTCCATCATTGCCTTGATGGCTTCTTTGCCGGCTTTTCCTTCTTTTTCGATAGAGCAGAGCGATTCTTTGTACATTCCGTATTCTACATACGTGTCAACCAACACGTCGTACAAGCTCTTGCCTTCGTTCTTTGCAACTGCGGCAGCTTCGGCAACAAGTGAACAAGCTATCACGGCGTCTTTGTCGCGAACGAAGTCGCCAGCCAAGTAACCGTAGCTTTCCTCGCCACCGCCGATGTATTGTTTTTTGCCTTCCAACAGACGGATTTTTTCACCTATGTATTTGAAGCCAGTCAGCACGTCGAACATTTCAACGCCGTATTTCTTACACATTTCGGTAATCAATTCTGTCGTTACGATAGTTTTTACGACAAACTCCTTGCCTTTCAGCTTGCCTGCCTTTTGCCAAGCCGACAATAAATATTGTGTAAGAATGGTAGCCGTCTGGTTTCCGTTCATTATCACGTAGTTACCTTCGGAATTTTTTACAACGATTCCCACGCGGTCGCCGTCGGGGTCGGTTGCCATAATAATGTCGGCGTTCATTGCCTTGCCTTTTTCTATGGCGAGTTTCATAGCCGATTCCTTTTCTGGGTTAGGAGAACCCGTAACTTCGTGAATCTTGTTCAACCAGTCTTTTTCCGTTACGAAATCTTCTTCCTTGATTTCGCCTACGCCCGGTTTGCGAAGCGATGGAAATTCACCCGACACAACTGCTTGTTCCTCAACCACGTTCACGTTTTCGAAGCCAAGTTCCTGCAACACGCGTGGAACCAATTTTATGCCTGTTCCGTGGATAGGAGTATAGACAATCTTCAAATCTTTTTGTTTCTTGATAATGTCGCCGTTGATTGACAAACTCTTGATTGCGTCGATGTATGGACGGTCGATAAGTTCGTCCCAAAGAATGATGTTTTGTTCGTTGCCTTTCCACTTCACATCGTCGATAGAAGCGATTTTGTTCACTTCGTCGATTACATTTGTATCGTGTGGTGGAACCAACTGGCAACCGTCGTTCCAGTATGCTTTGTAACCATTGTATTTTGCAGGGTTGTGCGATGCTGTGATGTTTACACCAGCTTGACAGCCAAGGTAGCGGATAGCGAACGACAATTCAGGAGTAGGGCGAAGTTCTTTCGAAAGATATACTTTGAAACCGTTAGCCGCAAAAATGTTTGCCGTAGTTTCGGCGAACAAACGGCTGCGGATACGGCAGTCGTGGATAACGGCAACCTTGATTTCCTTTTCGTTAGGAAACGCCTTTTTAATATAGTTTGCGAATCCCTGCGTTGCCATTCCCACCGTGTAGATGTTCATTTTGTTGGTTCCAACGCCAATCACGCCACGCAAACCGCCTGTTCCGAACTCAAGGTTCTGATAGAACGCGTTCTCCAACTCGGGGTCGTTGTTGTCGATTAAATACTGAATTTCTTTCTTTGTTTTTTCGTCGTAATTACCAGTGAGCCACTGTTTTGCCTTGTTAAGTATTTCTTGATCCATTGTATTTATATTGTTTCAAAATTAAATCTTCCAAAATTAAAAAATATTCTGTAACGAAAAACAGGAATAGGGGATTTTGTCACAGAAAAAACAATTTTATTCTACTTCCAACACTAATCCTTTCAAATATTCGCCTTCGGGATGGTAAATGCTGATAGGGTGGTCGGCAGGTTGGGTGAGTTGGTGCAGAATGCGGACATTGCGTTTTGTGTTTGCCGCAGCGGCGAATACCGATTTTCTAAATTCTTCCTTACTTACGGCTTGCGAACATGAAAATGTGAACAGAATCCCACCTTTTTTTATTTGTTCTATCGCTTTCATATTCAAACGTTTGTAACCTTGTAGGGCATTGTTTAAAACCTTCCCGTGTTTTGCGAATGCAGGTGGGTCGAGGATTATGAGGTCGAATTCGTCCTTGTTGTTGTCCAAATATTTGAACGTGTCGCTTACAACCGATGTGTGTTCGGCATTAGGGAAGTTCATTGCCACGGTTTTGTCGGTCAGTTCAATGGCGCGGGCGGAGCAGTCAACCGAGACGACTTTTTTTGCACCGCCACGGAGCGCATACACCGAAAATCCGCCTGTGTAGCAGAACGTGTTCAGCACCGATTTACCTTTCGCGTAATGTTCCACCAACTTTCGGTTTTCGCGTTGGTCGATGAAAAATCCTGTTTTTTGTCCTTGAATCCAGTCAATAAAAAATGAATTGCCGTATTCCAAGGCGTTTTCAGTTTTGATTTCTCCCCAAAGCAGTCCGTCTTTGTTTTCTATGCCAGCTTTGAATGGGAGAGTGCTTTCGCTTTTGTTGTAAATTGCCGTAAGTTGTTCACCCATTGTTTGCTGCAATGATTTTGCAATACAATCGAGGTTCTTGAACATTCCCACTGAATGGCATTGCACTACGGCAGTTCCATTATAGTAGTCAATCACCAAACCCGAAAGATTGTCACCTTCGCCGTGAACAAGACGATAACAACTTGTTTCTGAATTGTTTACAAGTCCCAATTGCTTGCGGTAGTTGTATGCCGACGCAATGCGTTCGTTCCAAAAATTTTGGTCGATTGCAATGTCGTTGAAACTCAAAATTCGTACTGCAATTGATGATTTCTGGTAATGTCCGATTGCCAGAAATTCGCCGTCGGCGGAATAGACTTTTACCAAATCGCCTTCGTCGGGCGTTCCCGACATTTTTGCAATTGCACCAGAAAAAATCCATGGGTGAAGACGTTTTGCACTTTGTTCTTTTCCGTGTCGTAATGTAATGTGTATCATAAAGTAAAGGGTTGTAATTGTTGATAAATCCGTAGGCTTACCCATGCGTCGGTGGCGGCGTATTGTCGTTGCGCCCGCGAAAGAAAAACATTTTCCCAATTCGACAACTGTTGGCGCTTTGAAATCTTGAATCCCAATGCGATAGGGGTCAGTTTTCGTAAACCCATGGCTTCGATGTGCAATTGTTTTGCAATTATTTGTAAGTCAATGAAATTTTTAGGATTGAATGGGGAGAGTTTCTGTAATCCTTTAATGTCGTCGTGAACAGCAACGCCAATTTTTTTGATGGATTCGTTGGCAAGCAAATTCGTAAGCGATGGGGGCAGTCCAATCATATTGAGACGAAACAAAAATGCTTGATTTTCGTCGCTTAATTGTAAGAGAGCCACCGAGTTAGTGTGATTTTTTGTGAATGTCGGGCGTGTTTCCGTATCAAAGCCAAGCACGCTGCACTTTGAGAGGTATGCAACAGCATCGTCAACTTTCCGCACATCGGAAATCACCGTGATTTTTCCTGTAAAGGAATTGTACGGGTAGGTTGCCAAATCGTCGTTTGAAAGGGAATTTATTTCTGGGAAAACCTTCATTTCAATAAAATCACGAAACAAAAGTAAAAATATACAAGAAAACGATGGTTATCTATAAGAAAAAACAATAAACTAAATATTCACAAACGAAATGTTCAATGTGTAATTTATAGTTTCACGCTTGAAATATCAACCAGTCCGTTGACGATGGCATAAATGGTAAGTCCAGATGGCGAGTGAATTTGCAGTTTTCGGGCAATGTTTCGTCTATGGGTGATGACGGTGTTGACTGAAATGCACAGTTTGTCGGCGATTTCCTTATTTTGCAAGCCTTGCACAACGCCAATAATGACATCTTTTTCGCGTTCGGAGATTGGTTCGCTTTGCTCGGTGTCGGAGTTACGAATCATTGTGGTGATGTTCTTCGTAACGTCATTTTGTTTGTGTTGGTGTTCCATACGACGGATGGCTGGCGTAAATATAAAGTCTTCGACATCGGCGTGATGACGGAGCCATTCTTCGTTGTTGTAGATGTCGTACAGCGTAGCCGTAAGTAAATTATTACGTTTGGCGTCGGTAGGTAAATATTTGATAATCA
>DFGI01000016.1 GCA_002371705.1 Bacteroidales bacterium UBA3754 | reverse complement strand
ATCATAACCGTTGACGTTCCGCTTGTGGTTGGCGCGTCAACCTTCACAACATTGATGGTTGTCTCGTTGCTGTTCGTACATCCGTTCGGGTCGGTGTAGGTATAACCAACCGTGTTGTCGCCCGTGTGGTACGACGCTGGGTCGAACGATGCGCTTGTGGCCGCAGCCGTTCCCGACCATGTGCCTGTTCCGCCCGTTGGGGCAACATCAGGAGTGAGTGTTTTCGCGGCGGCATTGTAGCATGCCTCAGCAGGCGCAATAATATTTACCGTAGGTTTGTTGTAAACCGTAAAGTTATCTGTTGCCGTACTTGTACACTCATTAGCGTCAGTGTATGTTAAGGTGATTTCATAATCACCCGCCTCGTTTGCGGTCGGGTCGAACTCGCCCGTTGACGTGTTCACCGTGCCATTGTTAATTGAATATTCAAACGTTCCGCTTGCAACCGTGTTCTTCGTAGTTACAGTTACAGGAGCCGTGTTGGTGGTTCCGTCGTGGCATACGACCTTGTTGCTTACCACCACTTGTGGCGTTGGCAACGGGAACACCGTCATTGTTAACGATGATCGTTGTGCCACACAACCAGAGTCACTTGTAAAGTCATACGTTATGACATGGTCGCCGGCAGTGTTGCTGCTCGGTACGAAGTCAGTCGTTGTGTTTGCGCTGTTGGTGATAACAGTTCCGCCCCACGTACCCGTACCATTTTCGCTTGGCGTAGCAGTGATTGTTTGCGCTGCGTCAACCGAGATACAGTGGTCTGGGTCGCCAACCGCAACAGTTGTCGTTGGTATTGGGTTTACAACCAATGTACGGGTGCTTTCGCCAGTACAACTATTTTCGTCAACCACGTTGACTTTTACAACGTATGTGCCAGCAGGGGCAGTTCCGAGGAATGTTTTGCTGTTAGAAGTAACTTGTAAATAGCTTGATCCCTCTCCTACCATCGTCCACGTTTCAGCGTAACCGCCAGCGGTTGACAATGTGATTGCTGTACCAGCACAAACGGCGCCATCGTTGGCGGTAACGCTTGATTCTTCAGCAATAATCTGAGGTTCAAGATTTGCATTGACCGTAACAGGAAGAGCGGCACGAGGACCTTCGCAACCGTTCACTGTTTGCGATACATAATAATTTACTGCTGGAACAATTTTTTGGTCGGTTTTACCGATAGGAGCAGTAGAACTTGCTTCTCCACCCGTTGCATTTGTGCCATACCAATTCAAAGTTCCTACTTTTCTTGTAACGTATGCATCGAGGCTTTCCTCATCTGCTTCGATACACTTAGTGTAAGCCGCAGTGGTTGGTGCCACAGGAACTGCACGAACAGTAACATCTGTTGACACCACTTCGGCAGGACAACTGTGGCTGCTTACGTATGCGTATGAAATAGAAACCGTTTTGTCGGTTGTTCCTGTATTTTCGCCAGTCAGTTCAGCTGTTTTCAATGCTTTTTCAGTAGCATTTGTCCACGTGGTAGTACCGTCGCCATCATCGCCAGTAACTGTGGCAGTGATAGTTGCCACTTCGCCAACGCAAATGTCGTCGTCATCGGCTACCAATGTTACTTTTGGCGTTGGATGAACAGTGATAGTAGCGTCATTTTCGCCATCACATTCAGCGTTTTCGACCTTCACGTGAATATTGTATTCCGTTTTTGCAGTTACCGAAGGCGCCGTTATATCAAGATTCTTACCAGAAACAACGCCAAAGCCTCCTGACACAGCATCGCCAGACCATGTTACTGTGTATCTGTTTGCATCTTCAACGGTTACTTCGCTTGTTCCGTTGATACACAATTCATCTTGTGAAATGATAATCTTCGGCTGTAATTTTTTGTTCACAATAATTGAAATGTCGGTTGGGTCACTTTCGCAACCTTCGAACAATTGTGTTACCTTATAATTATATGTACCATCGGATTTAATGCTGATGGAAGGAGCGGCGTTCAATTTTGTAGTGCCGTCGCCTTTATACCATTGCAATGTACATCTATTATTAGCAGGAGTAGCCTCCAAAGTCACATCCGAAGCGCTTGGGTTCATACAGTATGAACTCTTGTTGCTTTCGGTAGGAGGAACTGGTTTTGGATTGAACGTAAGGTTCAACGCTGTTGGGCGGTCAGCCTTACAGCCTGCGGCGCTTTCGTAGTCGGCATATACCGAAACTTCTTCGGCATCAGGCCACGTGGCAGTTGCTTTTGCAGTGGCTGTTGCGCCAGTGCCTGTTGCACCCGACCACGTATATGTACCACCTGTGGCAGCTTGCCCGTTGACTTTTGCTGTAGCCGTAACAGTGATTTCGTTGCCACTACAAACGGCATCCTTGTCTGACGACAATGTAACCACTGGTTTGGCATTGATAACCACCGTTTTAGAAACTTCGGCACTTGGACACGAAGCTGTACCAGCAGTATTTGTAGCCGTTAATTTATACGTATAAGTTTTTGCACCGTCGGCAGTTTGGGTATCTCCCGTACCTGAGCCATCGCCTGCCCATTTGAACGTAGCGCCCGTAATATTAGACGAAGCAGTCAAAGTGATAGATTCAGGCGCGCAAACCTCATCTTTCGAAGCGGTGATTTCCGCCGTAGGCACAGCAACAATGGTTACTGTTGACGTAGTGTTGTTTGCGTCGGCGGTACAATATTTATCCTTCAACGAAGTGATTTTATATACATAATCCGTTGAAGCCGAACCAGCGGCAACTGTGGTTGCAGGAGTGATTTTTCCTGAAGTGCCCGCAGCTGTACCATTTTTCGCCGTTCCGCCATTTTCAGTATAAGAATAGGTAAACGGAGCAGTACCTGTGAAGGTAAGAGAAATGTCGTTCACTGTTTTACCCTCGCAATATGCGCCACCGTTGCCAATAGTAACCGTAGGTTTTGGAGCTTCGGTCACTTCCAAATTGGCGGTATATTGACAAGACCCCGATGTTGGGTTATCAATATCGTACGCCATCAATTTGTATTTACCTTTGACATCAACGCTGATTGATTGTTTACCTTCCTCATCGGTCAACTCAGTTGTACCTTTATACCATTTGTAGCCAACTTTTGCAGCATTGTCGGCAGCTTTGGTTCTATTAATTTTCAATGTAGTAGTTTCATCAGGACAAAGGTAGGTTTTGTCGTCAGTGGCAACCACCGTGAATTCACCCGGCTTGTTACAAGGGCAATCTTCGGTAAGAGTTACTGGAACAATGTCGCAATAGCCTTGACCTGAATAGATTTGGAAATTACAAAGCGGTCCAGAATTATCATTATTATAATTACCCTCTTTTTCTGCACCATACACAGTAACCGTTCCGTCTAAATCATCAGTCATACCAGCTAAAGATGAAGTATATTCAAGTATTTTAGAGTTATCTCCATTTATTGCCCCATTAGACGAAGGAGTAACAGTAAAATAGTACGTTCCCGCCGGCAATGTTATATCCAATGGTATTTCCACCATTTGTACAGGCAATGTAATATTAGCATTTCCAAATATAGGACTATATTTACATATACGTTCACTACCATTTTGTTGACAATTTGACCAATTGTCGATTTGAGTAGGAGAAACTTGTGCTGAATACGTAACAGTTTTTGTCACTGTCTTTTTTACATCCGATGTATTCGCAACCCATTTACTATTAACTTGCTTTACACCACATATTTTAATCGTATAAGTAATAGAACCTGTAACCTCCGTAGTTGCAGCTTCAGCTTCTTCTTGTGTATCAAACACTGGTCCATTAGTTTGCGTTGATTTTGTTATAGCCGGTTGGACAAATAACGTTGTTGAACCCAACGTTGTTTCATTAGAAAAATCAAGTCCAATAGAAGCAAATTTTTGTTTTATACCTGTGCCTGTACCTGCTTGTGATTGGGTTCTCGAAATAATAGAACCTGCTCCCAATGCCGTTTCTTGCACATATATTTTTTTCTGTGTTCTTTGTGTGTTGGAATATCCCACACCAGTAACATCAAGAGTAACAGTCCCGCTACCAATAGATTGTCCCAACAAACCAGTTCCATTTGATTCGGAGAACCACGAATACACAGCTCTGTCATTAGTTGTGGAAACTTTTGCCGTTACTGTGTTGTTACAGAATGTGAAATCATCAACATCGAAGGTTTTTTCGTACGCCGAAATAGTGATTTCGTCTTCGGCATCCTCATACACATCGCAACCACTATTGTGTCCTACATATTTTATCACCACTTTGTATGTACCCATACCATTCGTACCTGCCGGCGTTTTATATGTTGTTTTTGACGCATTACCAGTTTGAACCTGTTGCCCATCTTTATACCAAGTGATGATATATGAATCCAACATATCAGCCTTTGAAATTGTAAAACCACAATTTAGGGTTTGTCCATTAAACGCCGACGCACACACTTTCATACTTTTAGGCGAAATGTTAGCATCAGGGTGCGGATCCTTGAATGAATTACATGCTGTTGGAGGTTGTATCTTCGTTGCATAATCATAAGAAGTCGCTGTCGTTCCCAAGTTACCATAACTATTGTTACCCCATGCGTACATGCTACCATCAGCACGACCATAGAACCCCCAGCTATCACCTTTGTTAATAAGAATCACGTCATCATGAACATTTCCTTTTGAATATTGTACATACCCGGGAACCTCTGCTGTCGTACAAGCTCCACTTTGAGGGAATCCATATGCACCCCAAGCAACAGGCTTTCCAGTAATAGAAACCGCCATACCGGTAGATTGTCCTGCGCCAATAGATTTTGCAAGCAAATACGTACCATCACTATCCTCATCGTCAACATTTCCTTTTATCACACGTTGAGGACTGCTTGAACCAATATTAGCACCTAAACCACACGCATGATTCCAAGTATCACCCCACGCCCACACATAACCGTCTGCATCACGAGCAAAATACATAACATCGCCAGCAGCAATTTCCTTTATGTTTGACAACGGTTTACCCGCAGCAACATAGACCATTCCAAATTTATTACTTGGTCCATTATTATTGCCATTCGGTGCACAATATCCTCCGCCTGCCAATCGACCTAAACCTGTGTTTGTTTTTTGAACACCACCGCAAGACCATACATGACCATCAGAATCAAGTGCAAGGGTTGCATCGTCACCAGAGAAAATTTGAACTATATTTTGTATTTTTTTGCCATTCAAATCAATACACCATTCAGGAGATGAAACTTTATTGTCGTGTCCAACACCTAAGGAAGATTCAAACGCAGCCATATTTCCACCCCAAGCCACAACCATTCCTTTATATTGACCATCGCCCAATATTGCAAATGAATTGGCATTACCAGCATATACCACATCAACATTACAGAGATAGCCATTACAATCATATTCAGTTCCCGCCAAGCAACCGGCAACTACTTGGTGAGGAGACGTTATCACCCTATCATTTGTATTTCCTTGTCCACACTGTCCCGAACTATTATCTCCCCAACACCACACACGGTTTCCACTATTACCGCAACTCAATGCAATAAAAGATTTTCCAGACCCTGAGTTTACTTGCTGCATAGTTTCGTTATTAGGGAATGGCACTTGTGTCCACTGCGAAACCTTATCCGCGGAACTTCCAACCCCCAACGTACCATTACCAGCACCAGAAGGTCCAGTATTAGAGCCTGTCACAAACACATAGTTGTTTGAACACACCAAACTCGAAACCTCAGATCCACCAGAAATAATAAGGTCTTTCTGTGCAAACGCCAACGTGCCCGTAGCAATAGCCACCAGCACCAATGATAGTTTTTTCAATCTATTCATAGCCATACTATTTTGCAAAACATATAAATAAGACACATTGCAATAGAAAAAAGTTACACGAACATTGAATTACTATTGCAATTATTCTGCAAATATACAGCAATTTTGGTTATTAACAAGATTTTAACAAGGAAAAGACGGCGGGATAGTGTAAATTTTACAATAAGCTTTTTTCTGTTACTTTCTGTCTTCAGCGACAGAAAGTAACCAAAGAATGCCGTCGCCGCCGCATCTTCGCTAAAAATCTTCTCACTCCACTAAACTCTCGGGGATGGTGCTCCCCACAAACCCGCGCCGCCAAGCCGAGAGTTTTTAACGTTGCGTTCAAAGATTTTTTATACGCTCATCTGCGAAGGCGAACCATTATCGTTTTATGAAGTTTAATACACAATGTCACTAAAAGAGAATTTTTGTCAGCACTATTTCCCGACTTAGCTGGTTGGCGTCAAAAAATCAACGGAGTGGAGCGTGAAAAAGGCGTTGGTGCCCTGTACGAAAAGCTCCAACACACGAAAAATTGGCACTTCAACGCCTTTAGCGAAACGCAGTTGATTTTTAGCCAAGCAGGTACGTCGGCGGCCTTTCTTTGGGTTCCGTTTCCCTTGGGCATTTTGCTCACGTTCGGCAAAGAAAATACCTTTTCTTTGCTCTCACTTAATCGCAAAATTCTTTCGCCGCCGAAAGAAATGGAACATTGACACCTATCTTCTTATTTGTCCTTTTTTCTTGTTGTTCGAAGATGATTTCGATTGCGAAGACTGGGAGGTCTTGCTTGCTGAAGATTTTGACGTTGATGTCTTTGCCGGAGCTTTTTCTTCCTCGGCTTTTTCGGTTGACATAAACGTTTGGCGGCGAATAGTGCTTTCGTCGGATTCAAATGCATCGACTTTGGAATCTTCCACCGCAAGACTACCGATTGAGGAATTTTCAATCAGAAAATCCTCTATGCGGCAATTCTTTATTTTCAAATCGGAAATGGTTGCATTCGTGAGCGTGAGAAATTTGCATATCACGTTCTCTATCAACACATTGGTAATTACAGTTTGCTCGATTGTAATATCGGTTGCGGTAACATTCTGAACCGAAGATTCAACAGTTACCACGTTGGTAATCAACACATTGTCGGGGCCATACTGTCCTGCTATGGAATCAGCCACACGTTCCGCATAGGTTTTACGCGGTGGCTGGTTTTCTTTTGCAGTTTTGGATGCCGCCGACTTAGAACTTGGCGACGGACGCGATTGCCCCATCACTTGAAGTCCAACCAATGCACAAACTAATAGTATCAGTAATTTTTTCATTTTCAATCCTAATAATTGCAAATCTATGATTTTTTATTATTGTTTGGCAATTTTTTTTGAAAAAATTAGGATTATGTATTATCGTCGCCGCAAACAGATTCCTCTCTTCGCTATCGCTACGGTCGGAAAGACGGAGATGAATGGGGAGAAAAGATCTGTACAATCGTCATCCCTCACTTCGTTCGGGATCTCACGAAAAATGTATAAAAGAACAACCTACTATATTGGTAGGTTAAATAATTTATATATATTTGCGCCATCAAAGTAGATTTTATGCTTTGAAACAAATAATAATATGTATAATTGCAAAAAAAAGATTATGAACGAAAAGAAAATACTCACAATTCAAGACATTTCGTGTGTGGGACAATGTTCATTAACAGTGGCATTGCCTGTTATTTCAGCTATGGGAATTGAGACTGCTATTTTGCCATCGGCAATATTATCGACGCATACAGGCGGTTTCACAGGCTACACATTCCACGACCTCACCGACGATATTCCAGCGATTAAGGAGCACTGGAAAAAGGAAAACATCCGCTTCGACGCGTTCTACACAGGCTACGTGGGCAGCGTGAAACAGTTGGAGTACATTTCCGACATTATGGACGAGCTCAAAAAACCTGACAGCATCATAGTCATCGACCCTGTTATGGGCGACAAAGGCAAGCTCTATCCAGGGTTTGAGCCAAGTTTCGCAAAAGAAATGGCAAAAATGTGCAAGAAAGCCGATGTGATTGTGCCAAACCTTACCGAAGCGGCGTTTATGCTTGACGAGGAATACATTGAAGACAACCACACCGAGGAATACATTGAACGTATTTTGAAAAAATTGCTCGCCCTTGGTTGTAAAAATGCGCTTCTTACAGGCGTGAACCTGCAACCCGGCAAATTGGGTATTGCCTCAATCAACGGCGCGACAGGCAAAATCAGCTATTATTTCCGCGACCTCATCAACGGAATGTTCCACGGCACCGGCGACGTGTTTGCAAGCAGTTTCGCAGGAGCAATGGTTCTTGGCAAATCTGTTGACGAAGCCGGAAAAATCGCAGTTGACTTCACCGTTGACGCAATTCAAAAAACCATCAACGACAAGAGCCACTGGTACGGCGTGAAATTTGAATTGGCACTGCCAGGATTGATTGACAGCATTAGAAAATAAAAGTGTTTGTATATGTATTTTGCGTGGGGCTGTTACTTTGTGACAGCCCTACGTGTTTTATACTCAAAACATTACGCAAACATACATTTGTTTTTTTCGAGCCGTGAAATGATTTTTTCATAAAACGATGCTTTGAGATGCCTACGGGAATTTGTCACATATAATTGAAACACAATAGGATTTTCAATAACACGCAACATTTTTCCAACCATCTCACTTGGCATTTCGCCTTGTTCATACAATCGATACTGATTAATCCCCAGCCCCAATATT
Source organism: Bacteroidales bacterium UBA3754 (assembly GCA_002371705.1). Classification (GTDB taxonomy): domain Bacteria; phylum Bacteroidota; class Bacteroidia; order Bacteroidales; family UBA1715; genus UBA1715. The sequence continues at coordinate 27,160 of DFGI01000016.1, read as the reverse complement.
TCCGACATTTTTGCGGCGGAAAGTCCGTATTTCTGACGAATATGCTTGATTTCTTCTACCGTTGGGATCCCATATTTTTCACGATACGCGTCATACACCTGAGCCAGATTTTTTTTATCCAATTCCTCTGTGGTAAAGGTTTGGTTTGTATCCAAACACACGAAAAACTTAACATTACACATAAACTCCTGCCCTCGAAAAACAACTATTCGTTTTTCCTCGCACATCTTAACTGCACCGCCTGTAAATGGACTTTTCATAATTGATTTTCTTTAAAAGGATACAACATCTGTTTTTCCGCTATATGAAATGAAATACAAATAGTAGAACTATTGGGTATTCCATACGATATTTTTATATAGACTTCCCTACCTTTTACATTTTTTCCAAACACCCACATATCCCCCAAATTATACAACGTATCAACCAATTTTTCAGAGAAGTCAACAACTTCAATACTTTTTATTATCTCTGTACGCATTTGTGGAGTTATCTCCAAATCCGCCAAAGCTTGTAAATTCTTTCCTCTATCGTCCCGATAGATTATGTTGAACAATTGCATTTTGACTTTGAACGACGATAAAAATCGTTCAACCTCTCTCTTTTCAACCATAGTTGCGTTCTTTTATATTTGAATGCAAATATAATTGTTTTTTTCAAAAACACAACGGATTCGTTGTATTTTTAATATAGAAAATTATTATACGGATATCGGATTGCATGCATTTCCTTCACACGTTCGTAAATAGTGCGACGGAATTCATCAATATTTTCCTTGTTTTTCGCAGAAATAAAAATGCATGGTTCTTTTTGTGCGAAATACATATTTTTGAGTTCCTCGAGCGAGTAGTTTTCCAACGTTTTCGGGCTCAAATCGTCTTCGTCTTTTTCGGTATATGTAAACGCATCGATTTTATTAAAAACAAGAATCACAGGTTTGTCGCCAGCGCCAATGTCGGCAATGGTTTGGCTCACCACTTGGATTTGTTCCTGAAAATTTTTGTGCGACACATCAACCACATGCAACAATAAATCAGCCTCGCGGACCTCGTCGAGCGTGGATTTGAACGACTCAACCAACGTTGTGGGCAATTTGCGGATGAATCCCACCGTATCGGACAACAAAAAAGGAAGATTATCAATCACCACCTTGCGGACAGTGGTGTCGAGCGTGGCAAACAGTTTGTTTTCGGCAAGCACTTCGGATTTGCTGATAAGGTTCATCAACGTGGATTTTCCAACATTCGTGTAGCCAACAAGCGCAACGCGGATAAGGCTTTGACGGTTTTTCCGCTGGGTTACCATCTGACGGTCGATTTTCGCCAATTCATCTTTCAGAAACGCAATACGTGACTGGATGATTCGGCGGTCAACTTCAATCTGCGACTCACCCATACCACGCGACGTGGTTCCACCGCCGTGCTGACGGTCGAGGTGCGTCCACATTCGGGTCAAACGGGGCAGCATATATTGCAGACGAGCCATTTCAACCTGTGTTTTTGCGTAGGCGGTCTGAGCCCGTTGCGAAAAAATGTCAAGAATCAATTTTGTGCGGTCAACAATCGGATGGTTCAATTCCTTTTCGAGATTTCGCAGCTGTGTGGGTGCGAGTTCATCATCGAAAATCACCATATCCACGTCGTTATCTTTCAGATACAGATTAATTTCCTCGATTTTACCACTACCGATAAATGTTTTTGAGATGGCTTGCGGCAGTTTTTGAAGGAAGTGTTTTTGCACAACAATTCCCGCCGTTTCAGCCAAAAAAGCCAATTCGTCGAGATACTCGCGAACCTGCAATTCAGTTTGGTTCGGAAGCATAACGCCAACAATCACAGCCGTTTCGGGCTCTATTTCCGTTGAAAAAGGTTCTACCATATTCTTATTTTTCCAGCCACAAAAGTAACAAATAATGTTGAAACAGAAACTTTTGCCGTAAAATCCGCATAAATTCCACGTTGTTCACAATTATTTGAAAAAAGAAGCACGGCAAACACCACTAAACGCAATTGATTATTATCTTTGCATCGGTTTTTAATGTACAGAGCTTTGCCTAACGTTACAAATACCTACGAGACGGTGTCCGTTGACTCGCTGAATGGTTCGGAAGCGAACACATTTGGCAAGATTTCGTTGTTTTCGTCAGCCGACACCACCACCCGCATTGAATTTCCCGTTAAAAAAGGATGTTCCACGTTGGAGATAACGCCTGAAGATATGGGCGATACGGTTGTAACCACAACAGCAGACAGCTCCACTGTGGCTACCATTGACACCGCAGCGGTTGCAACAACCGATTCAGTACAAGAAACCCTCGCAGTAGTTGAAGCCGTTGACACAACGCACAATGAAACAGCACAAAAAGACGTGCCGTTTACCGAATTCGACGATAAAGTGTTCCGCATCAACTACACAAAAATCGGGCAAATGGAAAACGGCTGGATGTTTTGGACATTGCTCGCCAGTTTGGTTGTGCTGGGGATTACCAAAATCGTATTCAAAAAGCGTACAGAATCCATTTTCAGCCACGCATTCAACTTTAATTTTGCCCAAAAAGAATTCCATAAATCGGGTGAGAACTCCCAACTTGCCCAAACAATCCTACAATGTATATTTGCGTTCAACCTTGGGTTGTTTACATTTTTCGCATTCAAAATCAATTTGGACTGGGAACTCACGACATTACAGACAATATTCCGTACGGGACTTTTCACTGGATGTATTTTGGTGTTGTATTTCTGCAAAAAGTTGCTCTATTACCTGATAGCAGGCATTTTCGACCGCTATGAATACGCCCACGAATGTATTTTCAACGTGTATTTGTTCAACCGTGCGCTCGGCATCTGCCTCTACCCGATAGTGATAGCGTTGGCATTTGTGAAACCGTCGGTTATTGCGCCGAACGTGATTTTAATAATTGGATATGTGGTGATTGGACTATTTTACTTGTTCCGATTGTATAGGGAATTTCAAATTAGTTTGAAAAATCACATATCGTTATTTTACATTTTTTTGTACTTTTGCACACTCGAATTTCTACCGATAATGCTGTTGGTAAAATTTATTACGAGTATTGTTTTCACTGAATTACATATAGTATGAAAATAAAGAAAATATTAGTCTCTCAACCAAAGCCTGAAACGGAAAAATCACCGTATTTGGATTTTGCAAAAAAATACAACATCCAAATCGATTTCAGACCGTTCATTCACGTTGAAGACCTTACTGCCAAAGATTTCAGAGAGCAAAAAATCTCAATCTTGGACCATAGCGCAGTAATGTTCACCAGCCGCACGGCAATAGACCATTTTTTCCGTATGTGCGACGAATTGCGTGTTGCGATGCCAGCCACAATGAAATATCTGTGCATTTCGGAATCGACAGCGTTCTATCTTCAGAAATATGTTCAGTTCCGCAAACGGAAAATTGTATTTGCAAACGGAAAATTCGACGATTTGATTGAAATTTCAAAGAAATACATAAACGAGAAAATTCTTGTTCCGCTTTCCGACATCCATAAAGCGGAAATTCCCGAAAAACTGACGGCTGCAAAATTCAATTACACCAAGGCAATTTTCTACCGCACGGTGAGCAGCGATTTGTCGGATGTGAACATTAAAGATTACGATATTCTTGTGTTCTTCAGTCCTGCAGGAATAGCATCGCTCAAAAAGAATTTCCCCGACTTCAAACAAGAAAACACTTACATTGGCGCATTTGGTTCAACCACGGGCAAAGCAGTGATTGACGCTGGTTTCAGACTCGACATTCCTGCTCCAACAATCAAATGCACGTCAATGACATCGGCATTGGAGGATTTTGTAAAAAAATTGAAATAATCGTGGGGTTCCTTCACGAACATAAACTTTCGCACGAACAAGAGTTCAACGCGGTTCTTAAAGGGGGTACAGCTATTACAAGTTACCCCCTTAGATTTTTATATATTGCGGAACAAGCTGAATCGGCAAATTTCCAAGTGGCGATTTCCGTTCCCAAAAAACATTTCCACAACGCAGTTGACAGAAATCTGCTGAAACGCCGTATTCGCGAAGGTGTTCGGCATAGTTTCCAACGAAATGATTTCGAGAATCTTTCGATTCAGATTTTAATTGTATATTGCAGCAAATCCAAAACCGAACAAGCAGTTTTGGAACAAAAAATAGAATCTTGTTTTCAAAAAATTCTTGAACATGCGAAACTTCATTAGTGCCATTTTCATTTTTCCGATAAAATTGTACCAATGGTGCATTTCGCCATTTTTGCCAAATGCCTGCCGTTACACGCCCACGTGTTCGCAGTATGGCATTGAGTCTATCAAGAAATATGGCATTTTCAAAGGAGGCTGGCTTCTACTCAAACGGCTGTTGCGCTGCAATCCGTGGGGAGGAAGCGGCTATGACCCAGTTCCGTAAAAATTACGACTATGAAAAAAATTCCACATATCGCGCGATTGACATTAGTGCTTCTCATTCCGCTGTTGTTTCTGAGTTACGACGACACCAAGGATTTTGAAACAGCAAAAAATCTTGACATTTTTTATTCGTTGTTCACAGAAATATCCAATTCCTACGTTGACGAGCTTGCGCCAGGCGACATAATGGGACGCACCATCACGGAAATGCTTAAAACACTCGACCCTTACACTAATTTCATTCCCGAATCAGATGTGGAACGCTACACTATGATGACCAAAGGAGAATACGGCGGAATCGGCGCAACCGTTGCCGAACGCAACAATTTGCTGATGATTGTTGATATTTTGGACAACTCCCCCGCCGCTTCAAGCGGACTGCGCGTTGGCGACTTTATAGTGGAAGTTGACGGACATTCCATCGAAAACCAGCCATCCGAAGAAAGCAAGGAACTGCTCCAAGGACAAGCTGGTACAACACTCCGCATAGGAATTTTACGAAACGGCGAACGAAAATCGTTTGCCATAGAACGCAAGAAAATTCAACTGACGAGCGTTCCCTATTATGGTATGATTTCCAACGATTTTGGATACGTGAAACTCAACGAATTTTCACAGGATTGCGCCAACGATGTGCTTTCCGCCTGCACTGAACTCACCACAAATAAAGGTGCAAAAGGTCTCGTGCTCGACCTTCGCGACAATCCAGGCGGTTTGCTTATAGAAGCAATTAAAATTGTGAATATGTTTGTACCCAAAGGTGAACGGATTGTTTACACCAAAGGACAAAATACGACGGAAAACTCAAAATTTTCGACAATGGCGGAACCATTCAACACTACCATTCCATTGGTTGTGCTTGTAAACTCACATTCAGCCTCGGCCTCGGAAATTGTTTCGGGAGCATTGCAGGACTTGGACAGAGCAGTTGTGATTGGAGAACAAACATTTGGCAAAGGACTTGTACAGACACGAAAGGAACTGTCGCACAATTGTTTGCTAAAAATCACCACATCGAAATATTACATTCCAAGTGGCAGATGTATTCAAAAATTAGACTATTCGCACCGCGACGCGCAAGGAAATCCAACCATAGTGCCCGATTCTCTGCAACGGACATTCTACACCCGAAACCATCGACCAGTAAAGGACGGCGGCGGCATTATACCCGATGTGGTTGTGGCTGAAGACACCTCGTCGGCGTTGCTGAAAACACTCACCAAGGAATTTGTATTGTTCGATTTTGTGAATGCAACCTACTCGGCTGGCGACACCGCATTGATTCGCCCAAAAACATTCAAATTTTCCGACAACGATTACAAGAAATTCATTGATTTCTACAATACTGTCCAAAACTCCATCAATTCCGAGAGTGAAAAATCACTCAAACAATTGGCAGAACAAGCTCAAAAGGAACAATTCAATATAGCAATTGACATTCAAAACCTCCAGAAACAAATCAAAGCGCAGCGCCAAGCACAATTACAAAGCGACAAAACGAAAATTTCAAACGCATTGGAGATGCTCATTATCAAGCATTTATACAACGAACGGGGATTGATTGAGCATCGTTTGAACAACGATCCATACATTACCACTGCACAAGAATATTTGCAAAACAGTGACCGCTACAAACAAGTGCTTTTGGGTAAGAAATAGAACGAAATCTTTTGCCGTTTCTATTGAATGAACTACTTTCGCACGACATTAAATTAAGGCGATGGCTACAGAATCGAAACACATTTTAGCAGGTAAAAAAGGAATTATTTTTGGCGTAATCAACGAGACTTCGCTGGCATGGGCAGTTGCAAAACAGTGCGTAAACGAAGGCGCTACGATTGTGCTTACCAACACAAAAGCGGCCGTGAAACTTGGTACCACGCAGCAATTAGCATCGTCAATCAATATGCCTTTTATTCCGTGCGACGCAACAAAAATCGACGATTTGGAGCATCTTCTCACACAATCGCAGGAACTTTTGGGCGGGAAAATCGACTTTGTGCTGCACGCCGTGGCGCAATCAATGAATCTTCGCAGACGGAAGCCCTACGAGGACATTTGTTATCCTTATTTTCAGAAAACACTTGACATTTCGGCAGTTTCATTCCATAAATTGTTACAAACCGCGCATAAACTTGACGCATTGCAGAACGGGGCTTCGGTGCTGACACTCACCTACATAGCCTCGGAACGAAGCATGTATGGCTACAACGATATGTCAGACGCAAAAGCACTTCTGGAATCAATCGTGCGTAATTTTGGACGGTTTCTCGGCGAACAAAAACACATCCGCGTGAATGCAATCTCGCAATCGCCAGTGCCGACAAAAGCAGGCAGCCACTGGGACAATGAGTCGTATTTTCTTGACTACACCAACCAACTTGCACCATTGGGAAACGCCACTGCCGACGACCTTGCCGACCTGTGCGTGATGATGTTTTCCGACTACACCAGACGCGTAACCATGCAGACTATATACAACGATGGAGGATTTTCAAAAACAATTCTCACGCCGTCACTCATCGATAGTTTTAAGAACATTACACCGAAAGAAAATTGTAATTAGAACAATCTTTCTTCAGCGTAGGGACGCGTCGCGCCACGTTTCTACAATAAAATCAGACGTATAAAGGGCGGAAGAATTTTCGTTCTTTGGTGTTTTCAGTAGTTACACAAAATCCTTATATAAAAAAAGCGTAACTTCTTATTTAAAAGCAAGTTACGCATTCATAAAGTAGCCCCGTAGGGAATCGAACCCTAATCAATAGTTCCGGAAACTACTATTCTATCCATTGAACTACAGAGCCAACGGGGCAAATATACGCTTTTTTATGCGTTACAACGAAAAACATCAAGTTAATTTATTACTTTTGCACAATTAGAATTAAGACAAGACAGGTATTGATGCGAACATTCATCGCCATTATCACAACATTACTAATTTCATTCGTTGCCTCGGCACAAACGGCGACAATTATAGGCTGTAGCGAAGAATACGCCAACCAAACCATCAGCGTGTATCAATACTCCGACTATTTCACAAAGAACGAAGAACTTCTCGGCACGTTCACAACCGATGCAACTGGCTATTTCTCGTTTACGTTTGAATGCACCACAACCCGTGAAATATACTTATACTTAGGCATTTACAAAGCGTTTTTGTTTGTGTCGCCCAACAAGGAATATGAAATTGCAATGCCTCCATACCGCGAAAAAACATTGGCGGAGGAACTGAATCCTTATTACGAGCCAACCGACATCAGTTTGGGCGTAATCAACAGCGACCCCGACGACATTAATATTTTGATTCTGTCGTTCAATTCAGTTTTCGAAACATTTTTAAGTGAAAAAGGCTACGATGTGTTCCTCACCCACGACAAATCCCGTGTGGAAGAACTTGAAAGCCAAATAAATACAATGTTTGCGAAATACGACGATGAGTTTTTCAACGTGTACAAAAACTATCGTTTGTATGCTCTGCGCTATATGGTGTACCAACGCGACAATATGAGCGTGACACGCAAACATTACCTCAACCAGAAATTCCACTACTACAATCCTGCCTATATGAATTTGTTCAAAATGATGTGGAAAGACTACATTAACAACAACCACAGCCGCGATATAGGCAAAAATCTGAAGATTGACATTATTTATGGGAAAAGTCCCACAATGTTCAAAAAAACAATGGAGAAAAATATTGCGTTCCGCAACGACACACTAAAAGAGTTGTTCCTGCTCCAATGTTTGGACGACTGCCTGAAAGACCCCGAAGTGTTTCCGCCAGCCCCTGTGTATCAGACACTTGACTCTGTTATTATAATTTCGACAATTCCAGAACATAGAAACATTGCCGAAAATATTAAAAAGAAATACACCTTGTTGGAATTTCACGACGAAGCTCCTTATTTTGAACTTTACAACCAAGACAGCGTGCTTTATACTTTGGATAAATTCAAAGGGAAATATGTATATCTAAACTTCTGTCGTTCAGAAAATTATGCCTGCATAAAAGATTACAAGGTTCTCAAAAAAATGAACGAAAAAACCAAACGTGACCTCAGCATTGTGACACTCAGTTACGAAAAAACGTTTGAAGACTTCCGTTCATTCCGAAAAGCGAATCCACAATATAACTGGACATTCCTTTACGCCGGCGACAATCCCGAAATTGGGCGGCAATACAAATTGCGCGGTATGCCAACCTATATGCTGCTTGACAAAACAGGAAAAATCGAGATGATTTCAGCTCCTACCCCTGCCGACAATTTCCAAGATACATTCACCAAAATGATGGTGAAGAAACGTAAAGAAGAAGCTGCCAAAAAGAAACGCCAAACACAAAGTAAGGGAAGAACGTGGTAGAATTTACACAGACCCCACGGACACCAAATTTTTCAGCGACGGATTTTGGCACTTGAGTCGGGATTTCTTCACTTCAACAAAAAACACTCTCTGTAATTCAAAATAAATGTTTTTTTTGCATCCGTGTTTAAGAAAACAAACGAAGTATGGAATCAAAGACAATGAAACGGGTTGCTGCCGTAATTCTTCTCACAATCTTCACGGCAATTTCATCGATAGCACAACAAAACTCTCCTCTTGACAATATTTTCACAGTTTCGAACGGCAACGGAGAAAGAACGTTTTATTTCCATTGGACATCGACAAACATTGATAATTTTACACTTGAAGTTTCAACCAACGACACCAATTTCTCTGAAATCACATCCGTTCCGAAAAACGAAAAAAATGACTATGAATACACGTGGATTTGCAATCTAAAAGACGCTAACACGCTGTATTTCCGTTTGAAACAAACCAATAAAAATGGTGAGATTTCGTATTCAAGCGTAGTTTCGGCTAAACTGCAACAAAATTCCGAAACAGCTCGTCCTGTTACAAACAATTCCATTAGAATGCAGGTAAATCTTGAAGATTGCAGAAATTTCGCTCTTGAAAACAACAAAAAATTAAAAATTGCCCAAGAGGAAATCAACAAAGCGGGATATGACAAAAAAGCCGCGTTCGCAAACTATCTTCCAAAAGTCTCTGTTTCAGGCGCATACGTATATAGCGACGCGGAAATCAAATTATTAAGCGATGAGCAGGACAACGCGCTCCGCAATATGGGTACTGCCATGGGACAACAATTGGGAGGCTCGCTTGCGCAAATGCAACAAAATGCGGCAACAACAGTTCAACAAATCATGGCAAACCCTGCCGCAGACCCAGCGCTGGCAAACCTTATCGCCAACAGCCCAACTGTCCAACAAATGTTGCAACAACTGCAAACAACCGACATAAACGCATCGCTCAGCCCAACAGTGGCAAGCCTTAACGAATTGGGCGGCAACATAGCCGATGGTTTCCAACTTGACACCCGAAACATTTTCGCTGGTATGATTTCGGTTGAAGAACCACTGTTTCTTGGCGGTAAAATAGTCACATACAATAAGTTGGCAAAGGCTAAACAAGAATTGGAAGCGACGAAATACAGCACCGAAGAACAAGAAACCATTATTGAAACCGATAAATTATATTGGCAAATCGTTTCGCTTGCCAACAAATTGAAACTGACAGAGAAATACGTGGAATTGCTTCACACAATGTCCGACAATGTGGAAAAAATGGCTGGCGAAGGCGTGGCAACCGCATCAGACAAACTTGCGGTAAAAGTAAAACTGAATCAAGCTGAAACAACGTTGTTGAAGGTTCAAAACGGTTTGGCGTTGTCGAAAATGTTGTTGTGCCAACATTGTGGGCTCGACATCAACACCGACCTGATGCTTGCCGATGAAACGCTGGAGGAAGTTCTCGTTTCAGAAGAACCGCTCCAATATACCGAAGCCGACATTATAGAAAATCGTCCCGAACTGAAAAGCCTTTCATTGGCAACAGAAATCTACAAACAAAATGTGAACCTTACCCGTTCCGACTATTTGCCAACTGTTGCGGCGTTCGGCAACTACGTTGTGACAAATCCATCCTGCCCCGATGGTTTCCAAAATGAATTCGACGGATTCTGGAACGTGGGCGTTGTTGCAAAAATTCCTATTCTGCAATGGGGCGAAGGATACAACAAGATTCGCAAAGCAAAAGCCGATGAGAAAATCGCACAATATAAATTAGACGACGCAACGGAAAAGATTATGCTTCAAGTTAATCAATATGAAAGACAAATTGAAGAAGCAAAATCTCGTGTGAAAATGATGGAGGAAAAGATGAGCGATGCGGAAGAAAACCTCCGTATGGCGACGCTCGGTTTCGAGGAAGGCGTGATTCCATCATCGGGATTAACCGAGGCCCAAACCGCTTGGTTACAGGCGAACTCGGAATACATTGACTCAAAAATCGACTGGATTATGGCAAAAATCTATCTTCAAAAAGCTACTGGTATGTTAAATAAATAATTGAGAATTTAAAATTTAAATAAATAAATTATGGCAACAGACAGACAACAAACAGTAAACACGATTGCGGCATTGGCAGTATTGGTCGTAATACTTGGTGTGGTATGTGTAGTCGGAATTTTAACTTTCGGCAAAACCGACGAGATTATTCAAGGACAAGCCGAAGCAAACGAATATCGAGTTTCGAGCAAGGTTCCCGGACGACTTATGGAAATCCGCGTACACGAAGGTCAGAAGGTGAAAGCTGGCGACACGCTTGCGATTATCGAGGCACCCGAAGTTGAAGCTAAAATGGCACAGGCTGAAGCTGTGAAAACAGCTGCCGAAGCACAAAACACAAAAGCTGAGAAAGGAGCACGCCGTGAACAGATTCAAGCAGCCTACGAAATGTGGCAAAAAGCGAAAACAGGCAAGGAAATCACCGAAAAATCGTTTAACCGTATCAACAACCTGTATAAAGAAGGCGTTGTGAGTGCACAAAAATACGATGAAGTGAAAGCACAATATGATGCTGCCGTTTCCACTGAAAAAGCCGCCCACGCTCAATACAGCATGGCTGTGAAAGGTGCTCAGGAAGAAGACAAAGAAATGGCTGCCGCACAAGTTAAACAAGCTGAAGGGGTTGTTGCAGAAGTAAATTCCTACATAAACGAAACGATTCTTACCGCTTACGCCGACGGTGAAATCACCGAAATATACCCACACATTGGCGAGTTGGTCGGCACGGGTGCGCCAATTATGTCGGTTGCAATGATGAACGATATGTGGACAACATTCAACGTCCGTGAAGACTATCTGCAACAAATGCGAATCGGAACGGAGTTCGAGGCATACATTCCCGCTTTGGACACGTCTGCTATAATGAGAATTGATTATATGAAGGATTTGGGCGACTATGCCGCTTGGAAATCAACAAAACAAACAGGTCAATACGATTTAAAAACGTTTGAGGTTCGTGCCACTCCTAAAAACGATGTGGAAGGACTTCGTCCAGGAATGACTGTTTTATACAAAATCAACGAAAACAAATAACAGAACATGCAAAAAATCCGCATGATATTATCCGTTGCGAAACGTGAGCTGTTCCGACTGACGAGCCGTCCGCTGTATTTATTCAGTATGATTCTGGCTCCGTTGTTTGCCTATATATTCTTCACCACGTTGATGGACGAAGGACTGCCCAACGATTTGCCAATCGGTGTGGTTGATGAGGACAACACGGCGGTCACACGACAACTTATCCGCAACCTTGACGCATTTCAACAATCAAAAATTATGGAGCAATACAGCAATTTTGCCGAAGCCCGCAAGGCAATGCAGCAAGGGAAAATCTATGCGGTTTACTATATTCCCCAAGGAACAACGCAGTTGGCGTTGGCAAGCAAACAACCAACAATCTCGTTTTACACGTCCGCCTCATTTTTAATTCCAGCATCGTTGGAATACCGTGATATGAAAATGATGTCGGAATATGCATCAGGGGCAATCACACGAAGCACTTTGTATGCGAAAGGATACACCGAATCGCAGGCTATGGCCATGTTGCAACCAATAAAGATGGAAATGCACGCTATCAACAATCCGTCGCTGAATTATTCAATCTACTTGTCAAATTCACTATTGCCGGCTATCTTGAGTTTGTTGATTTTGCAAGTAACGATTTTCTCCATTTATTCAGAATTGAAGGAAGAAACATCGAAAGAATGGCTTGCAATAACCAACAACGACATTTATTTGGCAATATTTGGTAAACTTTTGCCACAATTCATGGTTTGGATTTTGATGGGATTCGCATATCTTGTATTGCTTTATGGATACTTGCATTTCCCGTTGCACAGCGGTCTTTTGCCGATGGTAATTCTTATGGTGACGCTTGTGGTTGTAAGTCAAGCATTTGCCGTATTTCTATGTGGAGCCGTTCCGTCGCTTCGATGGGCATTGAGTTTGGCAACGCTTTGGGGAGTGCTGTCAATTCCTATCAGCGGATTCTCGTTTCCTAAAATGGCATTTCCACCAGCATTACAAGGTATTTCGTACTTATTCCCAATGCGTTACTATTTCCTTATTTACGTTGACCAAGCTCTCAACGGCCGTTCGTTCGGATACACGTGGGTTTATTACGCATTGTTGTGCGCATTTTTGTTGTTGCCTATCGTTGTTATGCGACGATTAAAGAAATTCCTGTTGGAATATCACTATCAAATTTAAGACAATGAAATGGTTTCTTAACATATTGGATGTTTGGCGGAACGAACTTGTACGTGTGTTGAAAGACGAAGGCGTGCTGGTGTTCTTCTTTATTGTTCCACTTTTGTACCCGCTATTATATGCATATCTTTATAATAATGAAGCAGTTAAGGAGGTTCCCGCAATCACAATTGATAATTGTAAAACATCATTGAGCCGAGAATTTCTCCGCAATGTTGACGCAAGCGCCGACATAAAAATCATTGCCCATTGTGCTGATATGCAGGAAGCGCAGGAATTGATTCGCGAACACAAGGCATATTGTCTTATCTACGTTCCAGCCGAATTTCAAAAGAATCTTTTGGAAGGAAAACAATCTGTTGTGGAACTGTACAGCGACATGAGCGGACTTTTGTACTACAAAGCTGTCCTCAGTTCCTGCACCGAAGTTTCGCTTTCAATGAATCAAGACATTAAGTCCCAGCGACTTGTGGGCGCAACCAAAGAACAAGCGGAAACTTTCGCATATCCCATCAAATATAAATATGTGCCAATGTTCAATACACAAAGCGGGTTTGCCACATTCCTGATTCCCGCCGTGCTGATAATGATTATCCAACAGACATTGGTTTTAGGCATAGGAATGTTGATGGGCGACGAGGAGGAAAAACGCAGAAAGGGAATTGCCATAGACCATTTACAAGATAAAAAACCTTTGACAATTTTGCTCGGAAAAACAGGTGTGTATATGTGCGTGTATGCAATTGTTACTGCCTATTTGGTATGTGTTATTCCCCATTTGTTCGGACTTATTCATATTTGGCAATGGCAAGAAATGATAGCATTTTTGTTTCCGTATGTTCTTGCATGCATATTCTTCAGCATCATTATTTCAACATTCGCCAAAGACCGTGAATCGTTTATCGTACTGTTTGTATTTATGTCGATTCCGATGCTATTTATGACAGGTATTTCGTGGCCAAGTTCGTCAATTCCAGCAGTATGGAAAGCTCTTTCCTACGCATTCCCATCAACATTTGGGGTAAACGGTTTTGTACGAATTACCGAAATGGGCGCGTTGTTGGAAGATGTCCGTCCCGAACTCATTGGTTTGTGGATTCAAACAGCAATTTTCTTCATCATAGCGTGGATATTGTATCGAAACGAGTATAAGAAATAATTAGCAACGAATCTCTCCTAATGTATAATGAATACGTTTCGTTACGTTTTCATACGAAAAACTCGTAATTTATTACATTTATAAACTTTTTCCTTTCAATTACTTTTAATTTGAAAGAAATATTTGTTGTTTTGCATATAGAAAGCAAGTAAATTGCTTGACGATGTTTAACATTTAATTGTATTTGTCGTGGCTCACACAAAATATATATTTGTAACAGGCGGCGTGGTTTCAGGTTTGGGAAAAGGAATTATTTCGTCGTCAATCGGTAAATTATTGCAGTCTCGTGGCTATAAAGTCACAATCCAGAAACTCGACCCCTATCTGAACATTGACCCGGGAACGCTCAATCCATACGAACACGGAGAGTGTTACGTGACAATTGATGGAGCCGAAACTGACTTGGATTTGGGACATTACGAGCGGTTTCTTGACCACGAAACCACTCAGGCAAACAACATCACCACAGGAAGAATTTATCGTAATGTGATTGAAAAAGAACGTCGTGGTGATTTTCTTGGGAAAACGGTGCAGATTATTCCGCACATTACCGACGAAATCAAGCAAGACATTCAAATCATCGGTCATAAAGGCTACGATTTTGTGATTACCGAAATTGGCGGAACGGTGGGCGACATAGAATCATTGCCATTTATCGAAGCAATTCGACAAATGAAATGGGAGATGGAACACGAATGTCTGTTCGTGCATCTTACGCTTGTGCCGTTTTTGGAAGCGAGCCAGGAATTGAAGACAAAACCGACGCAACACTCGGTAAAACAATTGCAACAAGCTGGTGTTCAGCCCGATATACTCGTGCTTCGCACCGAGCACGAACTTTCAACGGAACTTCGCCGAAAAGTTGGCCAGTTCTGCAACGTTGATTTAGATTCGGTGGTACAGTCAATAGACCAAAAAACTATTTATCAAGTGCCAATTGCAATGGCAGAACAAAATCTTGATGAAACCATTCTTAGGAAGTTTGGAATGGAAGTTGGAGAAAAGCCACCGATGGTTCCTTGGCGTACGTTCTTGCAGAAGCTCTACAATCCAAAACACGAGGTGCAGATTGCCCTTGTGGGGAAATATGTGGAATTGCCCGACGCATACAAGTCGATTTTGGAATCATTTATCCACGCTGGCGCGGTACACGAGTGCAAAGTCCACGTGAAATTAGTTCAGTCAGAACAACTTACGGCAGAAAATGTAGCCCATGAATTGGCTGGGTGTTCGGGAATATTGGTTGCTCCTGGATTCGGCAATCGAGGCATTGAAGGGAAATTCGAGGCTATCCGTTTTGCACGCGAGAATGATATTCCATTCTTGGGAATCTGCTTGGGAATGCAGTGCGCCGTGATAGAATTCGCCCGCAACGTGCTTGGTTACCACGATGCTCATTCCACCGAAATGAATCCCGATACGCCACATCCAGTGATTGACATAATGGAAAGTCAGAAAAACATTACACAGATGGGCGGAACTATGCGGCTCGGCGGATATCCTTGTACGTTGAAAAAAGATTCTCGGGCTTAAAAAATATACGGAGAAGAACATATTGTTGAACGTCATCGTCACCGTTACGAGTTCAATAACAACTATTTACACGAATTTGAACAAGCAGGAATGGCTGCCACGGGCTTCAATCCCGAAACTTCGTTGGTGGAAATTGTGGAAATTCCGTCGCATCGCTGGTTTGTTGCCGCTCAATTCCATCCAGAATACCAAAGCAGGGTGATAAAACCACATCCATTATTTGTGGATTTTGTGAAAGCGGCAATGGATTTTCAGAAATAAAATCCATTCGGTATAATTAGGAGTTAAAGGAAACGAGTATCTTTTCCTTCGTTGATTTTGTTTTTCTAAATTGTTCAAAATCAAAATCTTCAAGTAATACAATATTTGATTTTTTGTAAGGATTATAGCAAATCACGCCGTTGTAAAATTCCACACAGGCCTGCTCCTTATATGGAGCCGTGTTTTGTTCCAAGGAAACCATTCCCGATTGTTCATCAACGACAAGTGTTGCCAATTTATAATACTGCTCGCCATTGAAAATATACTGTGCCGAAAGCCGCCGCATTGCTATTTCGTTTTTTGCTCTTGATTGATTTTCATAACATTCAATGAATCAATCACTTCCTCGTATATATCGCGAATTTTACCTTCCAATGCGTAATATTCAAAACTCTTTCGGAAAATGCTGTCATTACACTCATGGCGACTGTATATAAGAGAATCGAAACATTCTCCACTCAGTTTCACATCCTTTTTCTCCACGGAATTATAGGTTGCGATTGTCGCATCGAACAAATGTATATCCACCAATATAGCAACCATTTCATCTGGTGTGAGAAGCCCATCTTCTTTTTTCTTATTATTTGCGCATCCGCACAGCAACACAATACCAAGTGTCACCAATAATATTCTTTTAGCAATCATTCTTTACCTCTTGGTTTGAAATCAAACGACATAAACACCTCGTGCGCCCCACGAGAACCTTCTTTCAGCTTCGAATAAGTCATATCGTACGAATAGCCAAATGTGAACGCTTCGCGATAGGTGTAGCCCAAAAACAGAACCATTGCATCTTGCGTACGATACGAAACTCCTCCAAAAATTGTTTCATGGTAAGTAGCACGTACCGAACCCTCGAATTGCCAAGGCGAAGCATACACTTTTCTGGCAACAACGGACGCATCGAATTTTATGGTTTTTGAAATATCAAATTTACAGCCAACCATCATATTCAAATGGCTTTTGAAACGATTCATCGCATTGTCAACTACCAATGTATCATCGTAGATTTCAATACGGTTGTTGAACAATTGGTCAACTGAAATACCCACAAAATAGTGGCGCATATCATAATATACTCCAAACGTCGCATCGGGACGAACCGACGAATATATTGACTCGTCAAGGCAAGTTTCCTCTTCCAGGAACTGGATTTTTGACAAATCAATGGCATATTTTATTACACCCACGTTAAGTCCCAACGCTAATTTTGAATATCTGTTCACTTTTACGTGGTATGAATATGCGCCATACACGCCAAATTTGCTGAATGCGCCCTGACTATCATTGTAAATCATTCCACCCCAGCCCATAGGTTGTGTGCTTAATTTTCCCGTGAGAGTTATGGTTGCTGTGATAGGCGCGTTTTCAATGCCCACGAACTGGTAGCGGTTGTTGACTTGTGCATGCGCATACTTCGACAAACCCGCCACAGCTGGATTATACGCAAACTCATTAAACATATACATAGAATACAAAGGCGTTTGCTGACCGTAGGAAACTGCGGCGCAAAACAAACAAACCATATATGCCAGAATACGTTTTCTCATCATCGCAAAATTGAAATTGAGCCTGTTTTTGTTGGCGTATGCTCTTTATCATTGTATTCTATTACATAATAATATGTTCCTATTGGCAATGGATTTCCATTGCTTGCGGTTCCGTTCCATGGATGCGAATAGTATTCCCTCCTATTTTCAAATACTTTTGTACCCCAACGGTTGAATACGGAAACTTTCGCTTCTGGACAATTTACAAGGAACGGTATCACCCACGTGTCGTTCACACCATCGCCATTCGGTGAAAAGCCCGATGGAACAAAATCCGAAGAAAATACGTTAAGATACACGATAGCCCGCTCAACGCAACCATTCGTGGTTTTCGCGAGCGCATATACATATTGCGATTCGCTCAACTTGGTTTGCAGACCATATACATTTGAACGAAGATATGTTTTTTCATTGGTTGTCGTATCCGAAATTGTTCCATGTTCTACTCTATCGTCTTTATAGGAACTCCACGAGATGCTTTCCACGCCGTTGTCGCCAATCTTGTTCGCGTACCATGGTTCCAAAACAGGATTTATCATATATGGGATCTCTTTGTGAATACCCACCGAATCAGAGCCGACAACTAAGCCAAGCGAATCAAGCACTTCGAGTGCAAAGCCAACCGAATCGAAATGGGAGATTGAGAATTCCGCTGGGCGCGATGAACAACCATCAATGCTGTATGTCATTCTAATGAGCGTGCTGTCGGTGTAATATTTCGTAAGTGGCGTAACCAATGCTGTCAACGATTTTGCTCCTGCTATATGAGCAGTGCAGTTTTCAGCGACGGATTCCCATTCAAATTCCACTTCTTCCATTGAAGGTTGGTATCCATTATAAAAACGTGCCTTTACATTTGCTGTCAGTTCGAGAGAATCACCCAAACAAATGGTTTTCCGCAGTTTTGATGAATCATCAGAAGCGATAATTTCAGCTGTTAACGTGATATTTGAACCAACAGTACCCGCATCGAAAGTTTTTGAACAACCGTTTGGTCCAGTAACCGTAACCGCATAATCGCGAGCAATCAAATTTTTTGCGAGTTTACCTGTCTGCAATGAGTCATCATCCCAAGTAAACGTATATGAATCCAGCGAAGCAGGAGAAATCACAACATAGTCGCGCGACGAAACCATTAATTCGGTAACCTCAGCAGTTCCGTCTGAGCCATTTTTACGCAAATCATCGTCGGTATAATAGCTACAACGAGCAGGATGCGTTTTTGTTTTGATAGACATTGGCATTACCGGACTGGTGTTCATTGTTTCAACAATATAACAATCGTCAGGATTTTTTGCATTGGTAATGGTGCAGGAATACTCCCCAGCCGTTAAACCGGAAAGCACGCGGTTTTCTTCTGAAGAAAATTCAGTCCATTGTGAATCATTGTTCCAACGAAAACGATATTCACTACCTTCGAGACCACCTGAAACATTTTCAAGTGTAATGACACCGACAGCAGCATTTTCGCCACATTGCGTTTCCTGTACCGAGAATATCGCCGTCAATTCTGAAGGTTCCTGCAATTGAGTCGTATTTTCGCCAGAGCAGCCATATTTATCGGTAACCACAACTTTATATGTTCCTGCCGACAAATCATTAAACTGCGGATATTCAGAATGATATATCAATTCACCTTCCGTATCATACCAATCGTAAACGTAGCTGCCACTTCCCCCCGATGATATGTCTATCAACAAATTACCTTTGCCACCGTTACACAATATACCAGGACTTTCATAAAATTCAATCGCCATAGGAAGCGCGTCCTTCACATCTTCAAAATCGTACGAAATTTTACATCCTTTTCCATCGGTAACCGAAACCTGATATTTACCGGCAGGCAAGCCAGTTGCAACATTCGACGTTTCATTCACATCGTGACTCCACACATAGGAATATGGCTCGAACGTATTTTCTTCGGTTGACAAAACCACAACCTGCAATTCCGCATTGGCATCGCCCACACAGTGTACGGGTTCGACCAAGATACCCTGAAGCGTATAATGTGGAATATCGGAAATTGATTTTGTGGTATCTACGGTGCATCCATTTTTATCAATCACCCGTACGGTGAACAACTCGTCAGCCCACACGCCAGTAAACACTGTTGAACCTTTCAAAGCTTGTTTCTTAGGAACGGCAAGATTTCCATTCTCTTTTCGTAATTCAAAAGTATATGCGCCAACGCCGTGTGTGACTTCCACCGAAATCTCACCAGATTTATCTTTACAATATGGCATTTTTTCCGTTGACGGTACAACAATCATTTTTTGTGGTTGTCCCACTGTAACCGATTTTGATTGAATCTTACAATTTTTATGATTTTCGTCGTATGCTTCCACATAATATTTTCCTGCATACACACTAATTGTTTGTCCTGAAGCCACAATCTGGTTGTCTTCTTCACTATACCAATCGTACGTAACTTCGCCCATTGTGTTGGTAATTTCCGCTTCAACAGAACCATTCTGTTCTCCATAGCAAATCGCATCGGTTGCTTTTACCGAAACCTCCAACACTTTTTCTTCAATGGTTACTTCATCAATAAATTCGCAGCTGGTATTATCGATTGCAGAAACCGTATATTTTCCATTCCGCAATGACTCGGCCGTTGCTTGGTTAGAAACCACCTCTCCTGTTTCAACATTTGTCCACACATAATCGTGATAGCCCGCAATTGACTCATTATCAATATGAAGTGTATAAGTTTCACCATCGCAAAGCGACTTGTCATACACAAACGTGCCTTTTGCCGTTATATCGCTGTTCTTCAACGTGAAAGTAGTATCAAACCTACAAGTTCCATCGGTAAGTGTGAGGGCATACGTACCAACAGCCAAGTTTGAAATAGTGTTAGTGTTCGAACTATTTTCCGTAGTGGAAATTGGCGAACCATTTCGTGTCCAAACGTACGAGTAGCCCGTTTCCTGATTGCTTTGTATTGTTCCTACTGCATTTACTGTTATTTTTCCTGAAGGAGGTTCCCCACATTTTGGGAATATGAGCGCAGGCACACTCGAAATGCGCAACACCTCGGTTCTACCTTCAACTTTGAACGTTTGTTCTTCAGAACGACAATTATGTGCATCGGTAACTGCCGCTGTATAAGTACCCAAACATAACGAAGCATAATTGCTTGCTTCCGTGACATCAGTAAAATTATCGTTCGACCATTCGTATGCATACGGAGCAACACCACCGGTAGCCGTGATGGAAGCTGTTCCGTCGCAATTACCTGGACATTTCAATTCAGTAGTCGCTATTGTGAATTCAAGTTTATCTGGCTCGGTCACCTCGAATTTCTTCGTATAAGAGCAACCACTATTGTCGCTGACTTTCACCGTATAGTTTCCTTTTTTCAGATTAGCGATACCATACGTTTTTTCGCCATTGCTCCACAATACAGAATATGGTTCCACCCCACCTTGAATTTCAGTGATAGTGATATAGCCATCGGAACCGCCATAGCACAGCACATTTTCTTGCTGCGACTGTGTAATTTGCAATATTTCGTCTTCAACCATATCAACTGTTCCCGATGCCGTACATCCCTCTTCATCGGTTACCGTAACAGTGTGAGTGCCAACAGGTAAGTTCGTAACACGCCCAGTATTCACATCGTAGTCGCCAGCTGACCATTTATATTTGAATACAGGATTTTCTTTGTTATCGTTGATGGCTGTTGCCATTGCCGAACCAGTTTTTCCGCCTTCACAGTGGATTATGCCGTTGATGACCAATGGTGTGATTTTCAATGACGATTTTTCAACGACTTCTGCCTGTGTTTCTATTATACAACCTTCTGTATCAGTGATTTTTAATGTATATGGCTGTGCTGAAATATTTGTGACAGACATCGCGCTTGCACCAACTCCTGAATATACCACTTCATTTAATGTATCAATCCATTCGTAGGTGAAATCACTCATATTTCCATTTCCCGTACCCTGAGCAAGCACCACCGTAGCGCTACCAGTTGCATATTTACATGCCGACGGAGTAACAGACAATTTTTTAATTTCAATAGGTGGCTGAGACTCCAACGCGACAGATTGTGTAAGCACGCAACCTCGAAAATCTACGACCGTGGCAGTGTAATTGCCTACTGGCACATTTTTCACCGAAACCTTCGAAAGATTTTCACCCGTGTCGGAGTTCGTATAATCCTTATCCGTTTTCCACGTTTTCCCAATATTTTCACGTTCTTTAACATCCTCAAATTCGCGGGTAATTGCGCCATCTGTCCATGTTACTGTAAACGGAGCATAACCGCCAACGACCTCAGCAGTAAGAACACCGTCGTTGGTATTTGCCGCATTAGCTTTGTTGAATTCCGAAACAGGACACGACACCAGTTTTTGATTCACATTCAACTGATACGTTGCAATTTTCCGCATATCAATGGAGTCTGCCACGGTACAGCCGTTGGCATCAGTCACAACTAATTTATATGTAATGAGCGGACTTAAATCGCCCATACTTGTATTGATATTTCCAACCACAGTTTCTTCAGAAGATTCAGGAGAATCCTTTTGCGACCACGTGTAAGAATAGTCCATCACACCACCTTGCACATCGGTGAGCAATTCACCCAAAGCGACCGATTCACACGTTTTCTCGGAAACAGAAATATGTAATGTAAGTTCTTCAGGCTCAGTTAATTCATACGTATTTTTTTGTTTACAGCCACTATCATCGGTAACTTGCACTTTATATTCACCAACAGCGACCAAACCCGAAGTTTCTCCGTCTGAAATTTTTACATCATTACTATTAAACCACGCATACGAAGTATAAACTCCGCTACCTCCCGTAACACTGGCTTTCAGAATTCCCTTTTCGCCGTGGCAGGCAATGATTTGTTCCTCCGTAATTGTGATAACCATAACTTCAGGTTCCACTATCGAAACAGAAACAGGTTCAATACAACCATTTGCATCTTTAATATTAATAGTATAGTCGCCTGCTTCCAAATTCTTTGTTTGCGTTGAACCATATTCCCCATTGCCCCAGTCATACAATTTTTCGCCCGTTCCCCCCGAAGCAGAAGCGTGCACCGAGGCATTGTCCACATCACACTTCAATATGAGATTGGTTATTTCATCACCATTGATGGTGACTTTTGGATTCATTGACTCTGGTTGGTCGAGAGAATGTTTCAGCGTGTCGCTCACGCAACCATTTTTATCGTATGCAATTATCTGATACTCTGTATTATCGCCACCAGAAAGTGATTCGAGAAGTGTTTGCGTTCCTGTTAATAAAGAAACATCCTCGCCAATTTTCTTATGCCATTCATACACATAATCGCTTGGCGCATCAACCGTTCCGCCATTGGCCTTAACAGTTATTGAGCCATCGGAATAGCCGTAACAGCTCGGGTCTTTACCATTGACCAGCAAAACAGAAACTTTTGTGTCAGGTTGGTCAAGTTGGAACGTTTTTTTGTCCTCGCAACCAGCCTCATCCGTAACTGTAATCGTATAATCAAAGTCACCTTGTAAGCCTGTTCTTTCCGATGATGTTGATGGGTCGTCGTCCCACGAATACGAAACGCTTCCCACGCCATTTTCCGACGTAAACTTGATTTCACCTGTCGGCATATCGCGGCAAACCAAATCCTTACGGGATTCTTCTTTCAAAATCAAACCAATTTCAGGTTCTGTGATGGTGATTGTAGTTTCTGCTGAACAACCAATATTATCGACTACCGAAACCACCATATCCTCACCAGCGGCAAGCGACTGGCTTTGCACGGTGAATGTATGAGTTTCTTCGTTATTCGTTTGTATTGCAGCAGGGTCAACTTTTCCGTCCCATTTTACCGTAAACGGTTCAAACGCATTGGTAACCGTGGCTGTGGCGGCACCCGTTGAAGCACCTTTACAAACCACGTTCCAGTCAACATTTGCTGAAATTGACACATCAACTTTCGACACGGTAATCGGGTCGGATTTTACAAAACAACTATTGCCGTCAACTTTATCAACTTCAATATTTACATAATAGGTGCCTTCGCCCAACTCGTCAACCTGCGATTCGCCTGCATGGGGCGGAAATGACGCATCACCTTCTTTTGTCCAATAATACGACAATGGTTCAAAATCAACTGTTTGCGGTCCACGTTGCAACTGCACCGAATTTACCGCTGCCGAGCCCACGGCCTGTCCCTCGCAACCAGCGCCACGAAGCACTGAAAAATCAGCGGTATATTGAGGCCGTTCAAAATTGTACCATTGCGAAGTGTATAAAATATTTCCGTACGCGTCCTTCACAAAGAAGTTGTAGTTGAACGTCTCATCTGTTTTATACTTCAGATTTGTGTATGTGTATGTGTATTCTGTTGAAGGTTCTATGGTTACATTGTCGCTCTCCGTTATTGAATTACCCGCATACCATTCCTGGTGACCAATTTCCACCAACGTGTAGTTAAGCGTTTCGTTTGTCGTAAGGATTGCCTTCAGAGTAGCATTCGAAGGTTCCGGACACGATGGCTGTATTCGGAAAATTTTCACCGTTCCAATTCCCTTGATTTTGAACTCTTCTTCGGGTTCATCATCTTGTGCAACTGCAACGAAACCAACAACCGACGCTAAAAGAGTCAGTATAATTCTTTGTATTTTAGAACGTAAATCCACCTATCGTTCAAAAAGAGTATTTTAACACTTATCGCAAAGTTAAGGATTTTTGAAGACTTTTTCACATATTTTTGCCGTAGATTTTGAAAATTTTATATTTTCGGGTGCAAAAGTTAGAGAAATGTCTATTCTACGAACAGAAAATTTAATGAAGAAGTACGGCAACAGAACGGTCGTACAGCAAGTTTCTTTTAGTGTGAAACAAGGCGAGATAGTTGGTTTGCTTGGTCCGAACGGAGCCGGAAAAACAACATCTTTTTATATGGTAATGGGCTTGATAAATCCCGACGGCGGAAAAATTTTCCTAGACGACAAGGATATCACCTCCGACCCAGTATATCTACGGGCGCGGAAAGGCATCGGCTATCTGGCGCAGGAGGCATCGGTGTTCCGCACGCTGTCGGTGGAAGACAATATTCTGTCGATTTTGGAAATGACAGAACTTACCCGCAAGGAGCAAAAAGAGAAACTTGAAGAATTGCTGGCTGATTTCAATCTGATGCACATCCGCAAAAACCTTGGTATCCAGCTTTCGGGTGGTGAGCGCCGTCGTACCGAGATTGCACGTGCCTTGGCGAGCGACCCAAAATTCATACTTCTTGACGAACCATTTGCCGGCGTTGACCCGATTGCTGTTGAAGAAATCCAACGCATTGTCCGCGACTTAAAAGACAGGAATATTGGTATTCTCATCACCGACCACAACGTTGACGAAACACTTTCCATCACCGACAAGGCAAACATTCTGTTTGAAGGCACAATTTTCAAATCAGGCACCGCACAGGAACTCGCCGACGACCCCGAAGTTCGCCGCGTGTATTTGGGAAGTAATTTTGAGTTGAGAAAATAGTTGTTTTGTTCCATTTCTTTCGCCGCCGAAAGAAATGGAACAGAATAAATATGCTATACCTGTTCGGTCGGATTTGCAATCCGACCGCAACGAATACCAGCATTTTCAATGCGAGAAAACAACAAGCAGCAAATAAACACAATTACAAAATGTGGGGCGTTGTTTATGTGACGGATTACAAATCATCATATTCATAGCGGCTGGATTGCAAATCCAGCCGAACTGGAAGAAGAATTTTAATAAAAAAAAGGAGATTTTTTCAATCTCCTTTTTTTGTTCTCATCATTTCGTAATCATCACGTTATATCCTTTCGAATCAATACGCACAATATATTGCCCTACCGAAAGTGGCAAAGAAAATGAATCTTCATCAACTTTGCGAGAAAAAATCAATTTCCCATCAATCGTAAAAATCGAAACGTGAGATTTTTTTACATGTTCAAAATGAATTTCTCCATTTTTCATAGAAAAAATCGGAGTTGAAAAAATTTCCGTAAAAGACACACTGGATTCCGTTCCCGTAATAACTTCCGTTGCATAATACGCAACATAACCGTGCGTTTCTGCACCAATTTGAATATCAAGATTGCTGTTGTTGTTTACTTTTTTGAGCGATTCACAAAAATAAAAAGCCTTATCGTCAATCAAAGTCAAACTATTTGGCAAAGTTACAGATGAAAGCAACGAACAATGACTAAAAGCATAACTTCCAATCGTTTTTAAACCATTGTTTAATGTTATTTTAGACAAACATTCACAACTGGAAAATGCGGAATTCCCAATAGTTTGCAAAGAAGCAGGAAATTCTATTTCTTGCAAAGAAGAACAAGAACTAAAAGCATCTCTTTCAATAGAAGATACCCGATTTCCCATAACTACATTGTCCAACCAAATACAATTATTAAACGCACCATCTTTAATCGTCGTAACACTTTCTGGTATAATTACTTCTGTAATATTACAAGACTGAAAAGCCGAACTCGGTATTGTTGTAATTCCAGAATAAACCTCGATACTTCCACTTACTGCTCGTGGCACAAAAAACAAACTCAACGGATTTCGTTTATACATAACTTTATCATACATGAAAAAAGTCGAATTTCCTTCATCAATGTAAATTGTATGCAACGAATTACAAAGGGTAAACACTCCTGTACCAAATTCCGTAACCGTGGCAGGAATTACTAAAATTTCCAACAATTTACTACCAATCAACGCATCATCATCAAATCCAATAACGGTATAAGTGTCGCCCTCATACACAACCGTTTCGGGAACATTGAGAATTCCTACATATTGTTCCTCTCCGG
Source organism: Bacteroidales bacterium UBA3754 (assembly GCA_002371705.1). GTDB lineage: Bacteria > Bacteroidota > Bacteroidia > Bacteroidales > UBA1715 > UBA1715. The sequence goes on along the minus strand of DFGI01000016.1, from coordinate 824 downwards.
TGTAGTCATACATCCAATCATCTTCAGCTCCTTTATACGTTACTTTTGCCGTAAAATTTGTTTTATCAAAATTATAATAAATCCCATTAACTGACGTTTCTGACGCAACAATGGAAAATACATAACCAAAAGTAAATACTACTAAAAAACAAAATCTTTTCATACGTATTTATTTTTTATAATGATTGATTTTTTCAAAAATAAAATTGTCCATCTTTGGTATTCTCTGTAAAATTTTAATCTTTTAAAACTTTCGCAGATTCGTAAAATTCATTATCTACGTGCAAAAATAAACAAAAATTCTCTAACATTCCAAAATATTGAAATTTAATACAAATTCCTTTGAATATCTGGTATTTTATTTTCTAAACGTTTATCCCATCTTGTAAGTTGATTACAATAAACAATAAACGCTTCACCAAACAAGTCTTTTCGCAACACTTCATCATTTTTTATTGCTTCTGCATAAGGACCACATGCCAGAATAACTACTTTAAATTGATTAAAAAAGTTTGTTTCTCGCATCCAATCTAATCTTTTCCTAATATTACTTTCAATTTCCTTATGCTGTTCTTTTGTAAGATTCTTGTCGTTAGGACGACATATCTCACACATTTCCGTGATAAAACAATCATTGAAAAGGCTGGATTGTTCGGTCGGATTTGTAATTTAGTTCGGTCGGATTTGTAATCCGACCGCCAGCCGAACTGGTGTTGATTGAAATTAAATAAAACCAGATAACTATATTATTATAGTTCATTTCAATGAGAACGACTATCTTTGTGCCCAGATATGCATAAGATACTCTTTGGTGACATATGATT
>DFGI01000047.1:31837-32271 GCA_002371705.1 Bacteroidales bacterium UBA3754 | reverse complement strand
CAAGGGCATGGTGGTGATTTTCGAGAATGTAGCCACAAGCTGCCGACACGGTGTGTAACTGATGGTTGGGAAGCGTTTTGCCAAAATGTCGCCGCGAAGCTATGCACGTGCAATAAAACGTGTAATCGGGATAATCCATCTGATAACATTGGAACACAGCCCGCAAGCAACCTTCGTCGAACATCTTGTTGTGTGCGACCAGCGGCAAACCTTGAATTTTGGGTGCTATCTGCTTCCACACATCGGGGAAAATCGGTGCATTTTCAGTATCGGCACGAGTAAGTCCGTGGACCTGCGTGTTCCAGTATATGTAATAATTCGGCTCAGGCTTGATGAGCGAATAAAAGGTATCGACAATTTCACCATTCTTCACTATCACCACGCCGACGCTACAAACGCTTGTGCGACAGTTGTTTGCCGTTTCAAAATCTATT
>DFGI01000047.1:0-31785 GCA_002371705.1 Bacteroidales bacterium UBA3754 | reverse complement strand
CTATTGCTGCAAAATCTTTCATTTCTTGTTGTTTTTATATGTGTTCCACATTTCATCCACTTTTTCAACTATTTCATCACGAAGCCACGTAGGTTCCAAAACTTCCACATCGGGTATCTGTGACAATATTTCTTGCTGAAAATCAAATTCTGGACGAATCCGCAATTCAAAAATACTATATTCATCGTTTCGTTCCACTTCCTTCTGTGTTTTATGAAGCGGCAGCGACCGAAGGTAATTCGCCTGTCCAGAAGAGACTTTCAGGCGGACTTTTTCCACTTTGTTTGGCGAAATGATAATGCCATAAAATGAGTCAAAAAACTCCGTGGCATTAAAATCCGTCGGCACGAAAAACTTCTCGTCGGTTAGCGGAGAAACGGCATTCATACGGTCAAGAGCGTAAACAAACGGAGCAGGCTTTTCAAAATAAGGATTGACAGCAAGCAAATACCAACGCTGTTTGAACAGCTTGACACAATACGGCTGCAACGAATAGATCTTTTCTTCGTCTTTCCAAAAACTATGGTACGAAACTTTTATCATATTGTTGTTTCTCATAGCATCGAGGATTGTTGTAAGAAACTTTTGTCCCGAAGGTATTGTTTCCAACAAAATACGGTCTTTCAGCGTTTGATTATTCATAAGCATATTGCTCACCGAAAGCGTCTGCAATAGCCACGAGCGAAGCCCGCCTTTTTTTATTTCCTCTTCGTTTGAAATATAATAACGATAGCCGCCCCTCACGTCACATTCAATGTTCACATCAAACATTTCCTGTGCGGCTGTACACCAATTATGAAACGTACGGCGAGGAAGGTCCTCGCCCATGCTCAAATCGTTTTCACACCATTTTTCCTGCAATTCATTCAGCGTAATTCCGTTGGAATTATAGATGGTTTCTACCAACCACGCATATTTGTTTAGAAGATTTTTTGCCATAACTCAACTAATTTTTAGCAAAAATAAAAGCATGGTGTGCCAAAACAATGCACAGGATAAAAAAATTTCAAATTTTAGTGTTTCCACCTATGAATTGCTTCGTAGTCGGGACGAATGCGGAGAATTTTATCATAAACCTCGTTTGCTTTGTCAAATTGTTTTCCATCTTCGTAGCTTTTTGCGAGGAACAATAACGTATTGATATAGTACCAGTTACAATTAGTCCCTTCACCTTTTTGTTCAATAAGCGAGAGTGCTTTTTGAAACGACTGAATGGCATCGCTATAGCTTCCGCCAATAAACAATGCGTAGCAATATTGCAAGTTTCCGTATTCCGCCCAGCTGTACGGTGAATTTTCCGCTTCGGAAATGGCGCTTTTTGCGGCGGAAAAGCTCATCGGAAGTCGGTACACGGCAGTCACGGGATTGTTGAGCGCGGAATATGCCAAATACGGCGATTTCAGCGCCAACACAATTTTCTCATATTGTGCCGTCTTCTCCAACATTTCAATGTCCTTTCCCAATCCTTCGAGCTGAACTTCAATTTGACTGGAATTTTTATCGTTGAACAGAAGGTACGCCAAATATAAATGTCTGACAACAGCCCGTTTGAATTGAACATCAGGAGACTTTGTTTTTTCAAATTCTTTGCTGAGTTCGTCAATAAACACATTCCATTCCTTCATATTTTGATTGATAAAGGATTTTGTCAAACGGCAGTCAATGTCCGATTTTTGCGCGAACGACCCCACGGAACAGAAAATCAACAATATGCAAAGTATTTTTTTCATATCACAAAGGTATGAATTCATAGGAAATAACAAAAATTCGGCAATGTGCGTTTCGCTTTGAGTATTAATTTGTACCTTGTGCCGATTTTAGAATTGAATTATGGCTTGCGATTATAAATTATTGGCAGAAAAACAGTTACAGCTTGACAAACGCTATTTGCGTATGGCAAAAATTTGGGCTGAAAATTCATATTGCAAACGTCGTCAGGTTGGCGCGCTGATTGTGAAGGACAAAATGATAATTTCCGACGGATTCAACGGAACACCTTCGGGCTTCGAAAATATATGTGAAGACGAAGAAGGAAAAACAAAACCGTATGTGCTTCATGCTGAAGCAAATGCCATCACAAAAGTGGCAAAATCAGCTAACAACAGCGACGAAGCCACGCTTTACGTAACGACTTCGCCCTGCATTGAATGCGCAAAGCTGATCATCCAATCGGGAATAAAAAAAGTGGTGTATTGCGAGCCATACCGCATCGACGACGGCATTCAGCTTCTGAAACGCGCAAACATCGAAGTTGTTAAATTAGACATCAATGAGTAGAAAACTGACAGTTGCGCTTCCATTGCTGATTTCATTAGTATTTGCCGCTGGAATGCTGGTGCAGAAGCTATTCTCGCCTGTGGAATACGTGCGGATGACTCCCAAAAACGCCAAAATGACGAGAATAATGGAGCTGATTGCCGATGAATATATGGAAGACGTTGATATTGATAGTCTTACCGAGGAAATGCTTCCATTGCTGTTTGAAAAACTGGACCCACATTCGCTCTATATTTCGGCTAATGATTACCAAGATATGATGGATCCTATTATGGGGTCGTTCGAGGGCATCGGCGTGCAGTTCAACATTCAAAACGACACGATTGTGGTGGTTCAGGTTATCCACGGCGGACCTTCGGAAAAACTGCATATTCAGTCAGGCGACAGAATTGTCACAGTAAACGATTCGGTAGTTGCCGGCAATGGCATTACCAACGAAAAAACAATAAAATTGCTGAAAGGCCCCAAAGGGTCGAAAGTCCGCGTGGGAATCAAACGAGCGGACATTGCCGATTTGCTCTCATTTGAAATCACCCGCGATGCCGTGCCAATCACGAGCATCGACGCGGCTTATATGGCTGACGAAACGACTGGTTATGTGGCAATTAGCCGATTTTCACAAAATACAATCGATGAATTCTTGTCGGCAGTGTCGAAACTACGCACGAAAAATATGAAAAACATTATTGTTGATTTGCGCGACAATGGCGGTGGATTGCTGTTTGCGGCGGTAAATCTTGCAAATGAATTTCTAAAAGCAGGCGACACAATTGTTTATACACAAGGGAAAAAATCCAAACCTGAATATTATGTCGCCGAAGGCGATGGCAGCTGCGGCGACCTGAATCTGGCTGTTCTGATAGATGAAAATTCCGCCTCGGCGAGTGAAATATTTGCTGGTGCCATACAGGACAATGGCCGTGGACTCGTGGTGGGACGGCGGTCGTTCGGCAAAGGCGTGGTGAACGAGGATTTCCAATTGAACGACAAATCGGTGGTTCGGCTGAGTATAAAAAAATTCTACACGCCGTCGGGACGGTGCATCCAAAAGCCTTATAATGGCAATATCGACGACTACGAGAAAGAACTTCTAAACCGTTACGCGCACGGAGAGCTAAACTTCGCCGACAGCGTAATCTTCCCCGACTCCCTGAAATTCACCACACGCACGGGGAAAACCGTGTATGGAGGCGGCGGAATCATGCCCGACGTGTTTGTGCCAATCGACAGCTCCACATTCTCGGATTCATATTTGAAAATAATGAACAGTGGTTTAGTGTACGACTTTGCGTTTGCGTTTTCAGAGAAAAACCGTTCCATTTTACAATTTACAGAGCCACACGATATGTATAAAATGCTGACGAAGGCGATAACCATGGGAAAAATTGAGCAATACGCCAAAGAACACGCAAAAACGAGTTTGTTGCTCGACAAAAGCGCCCCACGTTCCGAAATACAGCGAGTGGAAACATTGGCGCGCTGCTATGTGATTCGGGATGTGTATGGCGATTCGGCATTCTACGAAATGTATAACGCTGACGATGAAACAATTAAAAAGGCATTGGACTCTTTCAAAAATAAAAACTGAAGCTATGGTGTATGACTTATTTTTACAGAACCAGAAACAGCTCGCTCTGTTAATCGACCCCGACAAACACACCAACAAATCGTTGGTGACAATCGCCGAACTCGCACAACGCGAAGGTGTGAATTTTATTTTTGTCGGTGGTAGTTTGGTTACCTCGAGTACTTCTCATGCGATTGACGCAATAAAAACCGCTTATTCAGGTCCGGTGGTTTTGTTTCCGGGCAATGCGAACCAAGTGAGCGCAAATGCTGACGCTATTTTATTTTTGTCGCTGATTTCGGGAAGGAACGCCGAGTTTCTTATTGGGAATCAGGTTCTTTCGGCTCCTGTTATAAAAAGCACCAACCTTGAACCTATCGCAACTGGATATATCCTAATTGATTGTGGCAAAACCACTTCGGTGGAATATATGAGCAACACGCAACCGATTCCATACGACAAACCCGACATTGCAGTGGCTACAGCAATTGCAGGCGAAATGCTTGGACTAAAGGCTATCTATTTGGAAGGCGGCAGCGGAGCGCAAACGTTTGTGAATCCCGACACTATTTCCGCCGTGAAAAAAGCCTGTTCAATCCCACTGATTGTGGGCGGAGGCATCCGCTCGAGCGAAACGCTTCAGAAAATATTTGATTACGGCGCCGATATTGCAGTAGTGGGTACAATAATTGAGAAACAACCTGAATTGCTGTCAGAAATGATGAAGGTCGTTCGCTCAAACTAAAATAACGTCCGGAATTTTTCGGTAAGAATATTCCACGCATATTTTTTCTTCTCGCAACGAACATTTTGTGCCATCTGGATGGCATCGTCCGACGCAAAGAATTTCACGATGGCATTTGCCAACGCATGGCTGTTTGGTTCAACCACATAGCCGACTTTGCCGTCGGGAATTATCTCGGAAAGTCCGCCTACGTTGGTCACAATCATCGGTTTCTCAAAATGATAGCCAACCTGCGTCACACCCGACTGCGTTGCCGATTTATACGGTTGCACAATCACGTCGGCAGCACAAAAATAATTGTTGACCTCGCTATCAGGAATATATTCCGAAAACCATGTAATATTTTGTAATCCAAGCACTTCCGCCAATTTTTTATATTTTTCTTCGTTGCTGTAAAATTCTCCAGCCACAAGCAAGTGGATGTTTGAATTCTTGATTCGCTCATTTGCCATTGCGTGGAGCAACAAATCCAACCCCTTATATTCACGGATAAAACCAAAAAATAACATATATCGTTTGTCCAAGGGCAAACCAAGATGCCCGCAAGCCTGTTCTTTGCTTATCAGTGCGCCGTAGGTATCATAAATTGGATGTGGCGACCACGATTTTGGTTTTGGTTTGCGTTCGAACAATTCAATCTCCTTAAAAACAGATTGCGACAGAGTGAAAAATCCATCCATCGCATTTACAAAATACGGCGCAAGTATTTTATCAAAGATTGAAGGCTCGTGTGCTATCATATTATGAATCAACCCAATACATTTCGCATTGCATCGTCGTTTCAACACTCGTGCAATAGAGCCAAAACATGGCGCCATAAACGACATCCAATAGGCAAAAATCACCACGTCGGGATTTCTTCGCGCAATCGCCTTTGCCGTTTTTCGCCAATTGAACGGATTTACAGAATTGACCGAACGGTTAATTTTCAAACGGGGAGCGGAACCGTTGGAATATTGCGTTTTCCCAGGGAATAGAAAATTCGGATATTGCAGAGTAAACGTTTCTATGGAAATTTCATCGCCTTCACTCTGAAATTCCAACGCGAGCCGTTCATTGAATGCCGCCAAACCGCCACGATACGGGAATGCTGTTCCTACAAGAATTATGTTCATCTATCTTTCTTCGAAAGTAACTTTTTTATTTTCAGAATATTATTCATTATTAATTACACTAATAATTGAAGGGAATGTATTCTTTGATATTTCCTTGAAATTAGAAGGTGCAATCCACTGAAGTTCAGTAATTTCTTCTTCTGTTTGCGGCTTACTCGACTGATTTTTGGTCGCTTTCATATTGTACCAATACGTTTGCTTTAAGATTTGTTTTCCATGAAGTTCATAGGTGTGCCACGTTGAGCATCGGTAGCCGGTGCGTGTCACATCCATCAAGCCAGTTTCCTCTTGAACTTCGCGGACAGCAGCAATTTCGGGTGTTTCGCCGACCTCAAGTTTTCCCTTTGGCAAATCCCATTTTTCACGACGGAAAATGAACAAATATTCTCCATCCTCGTTTTCAATAAATCCACCCGCAGCCTCAATGTATGTGAATTCAGCTTTGAAAAGCTCCATCAAGGTGTCAAAATTATCGTTTTGCACCACCACGGAATCACCGTTGGATTGCGTAATTGCGCAGATTGCCGCCTGAATGTCGGATTTGTTGTTACAGACACGAAAATTCTCGATTTTTTTTGTACCTTTGCCGTCAGTTAAAAGTACGAATTTGTTTTCAAAATAAACCTTTAGTTCCATGAGTTCTACAATTGAAAGCACAATTATAGAAAATTTATTGCAAATCAAAGCAATAAAATTACAACCAGAAAATCCATTCACATGGGCAAGTGGCTGGAAATCACCAATTTATTGTGATAACAGAAAAACATTGTCGTATCCTGCGGTGCGTGAATGTCTAAAACAAGCATTTGCCGAAAAAGTTCGGACGATGTATCCTGACGTTCAAGTAATTGCAGGCGTAGCAACGGGAGCAATCGCTGTTGGCGTGTTGGTTGCCGAAGCGTTGAACCTGCCGTTCATCTACGTTCGTTCAGCATCGAAAGACCATGGTTTGGGCAATCAAATCGAAGGCTATTACGAAGAAGGTCAGAAAGTTGTGGTAATTGAAGATTTAATTTCCACGGGAGGAAGCAGTTTGAAAGCTGTTGAAGCACTTCGTGCCGCAAACGTGAACGTGTTGGGAATGCTCGCCATTTTCACATATCAATTTGGTGTTTCGGTTGACGCATTCGCCAAGGCAAACTGCAAAGTCGATACGTTGACCAACTACACAGCACTGATAGAACTTGCAACAGAACGGAAATATATTACGCCTGCCCAAATGGAAAGTCTTAAGGAATGGCGGCAACATCCTGACACGTGGGGGAAATAAAACATGTCAATTTCGGTACGGAACATAGTAAAAACATACGGCCAGCAACGCGCTGTGAATGACATTTCATTTGAAATACCATCTGGCGAGATTGTTGGTTTTATTGGTCCGAACGGGGCAGGCAAATCCACGACAATGAAAATCATTACAGGCTATTTGTCTGACTTTGAAGGCGAAGTGCTTGTAAACGGGAAAGATGTCCGCACCAACCCAATTGAGGTGAAACGCGAAATCGGCTATCTTCCGGAACACAATCCGCTGTACCCCGAAATGTACGTCCGTGAATATTTGTGTTTCGTTGCTCGAATGTATGGTTTAGGTAATCAAGTTGAAAATGCTGTAAATGAGATAATTGAGCGTGTTGGTTTAACAAAGGAACAGCATAAAAAAATCTCGGAGCTTTCGAAAGGATACCGTCAACGTGTTGGTTTGGCTTCAGTGTTGGTACATAATCCTAAAGTTTTAATTTTAGATGAACCAACTACTGGATTGGATCCCAATCAATTAGTTGAAATACGAAATTTGATTGAAGCGGAAGGAAAATCGAAGACTGTGATGCTGTCAACGCACATTATGCAAGAAGTTGAAGCCATCTGCGACCGCGTAATTATTGTGAATAACGGCAAAATTGTGGCAAACGACACAGCGGAAAACGTAAAACAAAATAAATCATTGGAAGACGTCTTCCACGAATTAACACAAAAACCTGTAGAATGAGGAAACAGTTCGCAGTTCTGACAATATTGTTTTGGAGTGTTCTCGCATACGCGCAGAACCAAGACAACACGTTGGAAAGCCCGATAGATTCCGCCAGCCGAGAGGATTTTGTCGTCAACAACTACAACACGCAACTTGATAGTTTGGTGAACTTGTGGTATGCCCAAAACGCAGGCGCAATACAGCATCCCGACAACGTGAAGCACCACCGTGACAGCACCTACGTGCCACATTTTTCCGACAGGGAATACAAAAAACGCATCGAACAGATGAATTCAGTGGTTCCGTTGACCTACAACGAAAAAGTTCAGACTTACATTGATGTGTACGCAAACCGGCGAAGAAATTCCGTGGCGACAATGCTTGGAATGGCAGAATATTATTTTCCAATGTTCGAGGATGTATTTGAGAAATACAACGTGCCACTGGAATTGAAATATCTTTCGATTATTGAATCCGCACTAAATCCCAAAGCGAAATCGCCCGCTGGAGCCCGTGGATTGTGGCAGTTTATGCCATCAACGGGTAAGGTATATGGGTTGAAAATTGATTCGTACCTCGATGAACGCTGCGACCCAGTGAAATCAACCCATGCGGCAGCTCAATATTTGAATTCGCTCTACTCAATTTTCGATGATTGGATTTTGGCAATTGCTGCCTACAACTGCGGACCTGGGAACGTGAAAAAGGCAATTGCACGCTCGGGCGGAAAAACCGACTTTTGGGATATTTACCCAAACCTTCCAAGAGAAACCCGAAGCTATGTGCCAGCGTTCATAGCGGCATTTTATGTGTTTGAACATCACGAACTGCACAACCTTTACCCTCGAAAAGTCACTGTGCCACAAGTTGATACGGTACTTGTGAAGAAAAAACTGCATTTCAAGCAAGTAGCTGAATATCTGCAAGTTCCGCTGAAAGAAATTGAAGATGTAAATCCGCAGTATAAGGCCGATATGGTGCCATATAGTGAAGAAGGTAGCCCGCTGTATTTGCCATTGGAAATTGTGTCGCCATTTATCCGTCTGCAAGATTCAATTTACGCCTACAAAGACTCTCTTTACTTGAATTTACAGCCTGAACGGGTAATAGCCTCTTCTTCTTCGAAAGTTGATTACTCAACTTCAACAGCAGGAAAAACAAAAACATATTACACCGTACGTCAGGGCGATACGTATTCAAAAATTGCATCAAAATATGGCGTATCTGTCAACGCGCTGAAATCGTGGAACCATAAAACGAGCAACATGTTGCATATAGGAGACAAATTAGTCGTATATGTTGCGAAACAGGGTGGGGGAAACTATGCCCATACCTCAACGAAATCAACGCAAAAGACCGTTGCTTCGTCAACTTCAACAAAACAAAACTCAACAATTACACCTCCTGTAACAAACAGTTCGTCGTTCCACACCGTGCGGCAAGGCGACACATTGTGGGGAATCTCGCAGGCGTATGGCACTACTGTTGAGAACATTAAGAGTTTGAACGGATTAACCTCGTCGAAACTTTCGCCGGGAATGAATCTTAGAATTCAATAATATATGTGTGGCATTGCTGGATATTTTTCTGAGCACAACGTATTCTTTCCAAGTGAATTAGCATGCGTTGGTGAAAGTATTGCATCAAGGGGACCGGAACATCAAGGCATTTTTTCGGACGAATGTGTGGGACTTGTCCACAGACGATTGAAAATCATTGACTTATCTGATGAATCAAATCAACCGATGACTTCGGATGATGGTCGCTACGTGATAGTCTATAACGGCGAAGTATATAATTACGACGAGATTCGCCGGGAACAACAAATTCAAGTGAAAACAGCCTCCGACACAGAAATCGTGCTTAAAACACTGATAGCCGACGGTATCAGCGCGGTGGAATATTTTAATGGCATGTTTGCCATTGCGTTATACGACACTCTGGAGAAAAAACTGCTTTTAATTCGCGACAGAATAGGAGTCAAACCTCTTTTCTACTATTGGGACGGACATAATTTCGCATTTGCTTCAGAAATTAAAGCATTGCTTGAATTAAATTTTATAAATAAAAATAAATCTGTAAATTATAACGCATTAAATCATTTTCTTCACGTTGGCTATACTGGCATTGAGGAAACAATTTATTCAAATATTTACAGATTGCCTGCTGGCAATTATGCCGAAGTTTCTGCTTCGGGAATGGAAATCAAATCGTATTGGTCGTTGCAGGAACACATTGAACCACAAACGATTGACGAGCTTTATTCCGCAAAGGAAATTTTACGTGATTTGGTGGAACAATCGGTACGATACCGCCTAAGAAGCGATGTACCATACGGAACATTTTTGAGTGGCGGCATCGACTCGTCGTTGATTACAGCGGTTGCACAACGTAATCTATCGTCACAGTTGAACACGTTCACCATCTCATTTGCGGAAAACAAATATGACGAAAGCCATTATGCAAAGCAAGTTGCTGATTATCTTGGTACTAACCATACCGAAATGAAGGTAACCTATAAGGATGCGGCGCAGTTGATTCCATCAATTTTGGATGTGTTCGACGAGCCATTTTCTGATTCGTCGGCAATTCCGACCATGCTTGTCTCAAAATTGGCGAAAACAAAAGCGACAATGATTCTGTCGGGCGATGGTGGTGATGAATTGTTTATGGGGTATGGTGCGTACAATTGGGCGCAACGGTTTGATAATCAAAAGATAAAGAATAACAAAAAACTTATTGCCTTAGCATTGCGTTGCGGCACATCACGAACAAAACGCGCCGCTTGTGTGTTCGATTATCCTGATGAAGCACATCTGCCATCACATATCTTTTCGCAGGAGCAATATTTATTTTCACGAAAAGAAATCCCGTCGGTGTTGAATCCCGAATTTGTGGCGGAATTCTCGTGTCCGTATGAATGGACAACTGCTCCTCGCCCACTATCATCCGCCGAAAACCAATCATTTTTCGACATCCAGTCGTATTTACGCGAGGATTTGCTCACCAAAGTTGACCGTTCGTCAATGAAACATTCTCTGGAAGTGCGTGTTCCGCTGCTCGATTACACAATTGTGGAATTTGCACTTAATCTGAATGAAAATCTAAAAATCCACAATGGCGTGCAAAAATACTTGTTGCGACAGGTTTTATACGATTATGTTCCTTCGGAATTGTTCGACAGACCAAAATGGGGATTTTCAATTCCATTGTGCGAATGGTTACATAAAGATTTACATTATCTTATCGATGATTATTTAAACAAAAACTTAATACAAGGAACAGCTATATTCAACCCAAAAGAAGTTCGTGCAATTGTGCGGAAATTTAATTGGGGGAATAATGATTATTTATACAATAGAATTTGGCAAATTATTCTTGTTCAAAAGTTTATGACTGAAAAATTATAGTTTAATGGTAAAACCTTGTGGAGTATTATATGTTTCATACGATGGGATGACCGACAACCTCGGACAATCGCAAGTAATACCGTATTTGAAAGGCTTGAGAAAAAAAGGCTATGCTGTACATATTTTAAGTTGTGAGAAAGAAATTGCTTTCGAAAAACGTAAAAAATTCATTTCCAAATTGTTGGAACAGAACGATATTGTATGGCACCCTATTCCCTACACAGCAAGGCCAGCAGTTTTCTCCACGCTATACGACCTGCACCGATTGCAGAACACAGCTTCGAATATCATTGCTGATAAGTCAAACAACATTCAATTGATTCATTGCCGAAGCTACATCAGTGCGCACGTAGGAGCGTATTGCAAAAAGAAATTTGGTTTGCCATGGATTTTCGATATGCGAGGTTTTTGGGCAGACGAGCGTGTGGAAGGTGGAATTTGGGACTTGTCAAAATGGGTATATCGTTTAGTGTATAAGTACTTTAAAAACGTTGAGAAAGAATTCATTACAAAGTCATCTTACATTATTAGTTTAACCCAAAATGGAGCAAACGAAATCCGCACTTGGAAATCGTATCAAAAGCAAAACGTCCCCATTGCGGTTATACCATGTTGCGCCGATATGCAATTATTCACACATCGCGATAAATCATCAGAATCTTTACGAAAAACTTTATATATTCCCGATAATTCATTTGTATTGAGTTATTTAGGTTCGTTTGGCACTTGGTATATGACCGAGGAAATGTTTGATTTCTTCAAGGTTCTCTACGAAAAGAATAATTCTGCAATTTTCTTATGCATCACGCCCGACAGCGCCGATTGGCTGGAATCAATGGCAATGAGAAAAGACGTTCCGCGCTCGGCATTGCGTGTGGTGAAAGCAAACAGGGAAGATGTTCCCGCGTATGTGTCGCTGTCGAATTGGTCGATATTTTTTATAAAACCTGTGTATTCCAAAAAAGCCTCCTCGCCTACGAAAATGGGAGAATTACTATCGGTTGGCATTCCGTTGGTGTGCAATGCTGGCGTTGGCGATGTTGACGAGATTATGTCGCACTGTCAGCAAGGCGTTGTCATACAAGATTTTACAGCACAAGAATATTCTCAAGCAGTTTCTCAAATACTTGAAACTACTCACATTGACAGAAACAATCTCCGAACGGTTGCCGAGGAATATTATTCATTGGAAAAAGGCATCGCCGCATACGAAAAAGTGTATCAAGCGATATTGAGCATTAAGCATTGAGCATTGTGAATTATTTCACCAAAACCTTCGTCGCTTTCCCATCTACAACCACAAAATACACACCATCATGCGGCACATCAATTGCATTGATTTCCAAACCGTTAACGGAAACTATTTTGCAACCATTGATTCCATATACATCAATAGTTTTGTTTGCCGCATTTTTTACAAAAATTGTGTGATTGATTATAGAAACCTCAACAGAATTTACCACACATTCAACCGCATCGGGAATATCCATACTTTCAGCTTCGGCAATGTTCGACAACGCCAACGCAAACGGGCCAGACTCTGCTTTCATAAACTGTTTCGGGTCGATTACTTTGTCCAACTTAACACCCACGTAGAAAATACTTTTTCCTAATGGAGGAATTTCTGCCGTGTAAGAAGTAAGCGTTGAAGGAACGGTTGTCACTGTGTCGATGAAGGTATAATTGTTCACCTTGGTTTCGCGCACAATGTAGAACGAATTGTATTCCAAACCTTCGTATGGTTGCCAAATCAACTCTGCCATGCCATCGTGCATACTTTCCATCTCGTTGAGATGCAATGTAGTATGTGCTTCGCTCAACTCGGTTTCGTGGCCGCACACGTCGGTTGCGGAGATTTTGTAACTCCATTGACGAGTCATCGGTTTTGCCACATCATCTTGGAACACACTGATTTCGGAATAGTTGACCGTTCCTATCTCGGTATATTTTTTCGATTGCGCTCCTTCACGATAAATTGTATAGTACGCAATTTGGTCGGTGTTCTCACGCACCCACACAATCAAGTTTTTGCCCGTTTCCTTGCTTACCGTCACAAGCGAAATCTGAGGTTTTTGGAACGTAAGTTCCAATGATTGCGTTAATGTTGTGCTACAACCTGTTTCGGGGTTTGTAACTACAACCGAGTAGTCGCCAATTTCAGCACCAATGAGGTCTTTTCCCGTAGAACCATTGCTCCACGCATACGTGTAGTCGCCAGCAGCATTCAAACGAATCTCGCTCTGTACGCCACAACGAGGATTAACTACCTCAGCAATTTCAACAGAAATCTCATCAGGTTGCGAGACGGTGTAGGTCTCCAAAGACTTACAGCCACGTTCGTCGGTTATCTGCACGGAGTAGTTGCCCGCTTTGACATTTTCTATTTTGTTTGTCGTAACCTCTTCGCCAATCCATTGATATGAATAGTCGTTTTCGGCAGCCAACGAAATGCTTCCGTCGGAAAATCCGTAACAACTTGCATTAACTATTGTCGGCACGACGTGAATGTTACAATTGTATTCCACAACTGCCTCGGCCGAAAGCGACGACTTGTTGCCATTCGCAAGTTTTGCCGTCACTGTGATGGTTGCCTTTCCTTGCAATCCCATTGTGGCAAGATAGAGTTTTCCATCCTCAATTTGCGGAAGCAACACGTTTGGCGACGAACTTGTCACCATATACGAGATTTCGCCACCTTCGCTTGATTCAAACAACGTTGCAAGGTCTATCGGAGTAATTTCCGTTTCCGTCTTAACCGTGCCGATTACAAAATCCGCAGCTGGATACACGATTTCCTTGAATTTGAAGGTTGCAGAAAGTTCCGTAGGGCTTGTCACCACGAACGTCAACGTTGAATCCTGCACATTCTTGTCTTCCAAAACAGTTTCATCGGCGCAACTCCAGAAAGCAAAATCATAGCCAGCATCGGCGTGTGCCTTGAGAACCGCATTGTCGCCGTGCAAGTACGAATCAATACCCGAAATGGAACCCATTGCCCTATCAAACGTTACCGAAACGGGATATGATTTTTTATTCCATTTGGCATAATACATTTTGTCGCCCGTTTCGTTTGATGCGATAGACTGGATTGCAACGCCCGAATATGAATCGTTGGTGTACCAACCGCCGAAATCATAACCAGATTTTGTGACATCAGTCGGCAATACCGTTTCTTCACCAAACGTATAACTATCTATCTCAGTGTTCATTATGCCTTCGTATGTAAAGAACGTCACATTATAGGTATTCACAACCCAATTTGCATAATAGGTCTTGTTACCCGTCGCATTTGCAGGAATTGCGAGAACTGATTCACCCTCAAAACGAGGATTATCGTACCACCCTTTGAACGTGTAGCCATTTTTTGTGACATCGGTAGGCAACACTACCCCATACCCATAGGTGTATGTGGTATTTTTCCCACTATTGACAGTTCCACCGTCAAGTTCATAGGTTATAGTGTAGTTATTGGCAATCCATTTGGCATAGAACGTTTTAGGTTGCGTTTCGGTAAGAGGAATTTCAGTAAACGCAGAACTTGTGTAATTGGAGTTGTCATACCAGCCAGCAAACGTACAACCTTCTTTAACCATGTTACGCGGTAATTGAGCTTCCTCAGTTTCCACATAGAAAGAAATCACATCATCTGTTGTCGTCCCCCCATTGAAATTCATTGTTACCGAGTGACAATCTCTTACCACTGCCAAAATAGCCGAATCCGCACCGTAACATTTTAAATAAGGATAGTAATAGTATTTCTTCATATCCTTTACTTCGGCAGAACGGATAGCCCAATAATCTGAACTAAAGCCTGATGGCAGTTCACCCTTTATTAATTCCGATGTTGTCATACCTTTATCTGCCCAATCATCTTCATTTGCGACGGCCCCAAACAAACAAATATCAGAATTGTAATAGTTATACGAAAAACTTCCACTATTACAAATTGCACTACCAGTTGCTACTGACTGTACTTCTCCTATATTAAGACATTGTTGAAAAGAACCACCAGCATTTTCGCTTCCTGCAATACCACCTGTGGTACCCGATCCTATATTGACAACTTTTCCTGCATTCAAGCAATATTTTAAGGCAACATATACTTGAATATGACCGACAATCCCTCCAATTATCCCTGTAACAGAGGAAATAGTTCCCTTATTAACACACTTTATTATATTTGCTGCCCTATTATTTCCTGTAGCCGCACATCCAACTATACCTCCTTCATAAGAGCCATTTACTATATTTCCACTATTCGTACATTCTATTAGATCAAAAAAAGGAGCATCTAAATAGCCACAAATACCACCACTTTTACTGCTATTTCCACCTCTTATTTCACCATAATTATTACAATTTCTTATTGTTATTTTTTCTTGTTCTTGATGACTAATACTCACATATCCACAAATTCCACCAACAGCATTTGCTGACGTATTAATGTTGCAAAAATTATTACAATTTATAATATTCGTATTTCCCGAAGCACGTGCCGTAATACCACCTACATATTCTCCATCAAATCTACAATTAGCGATATTTAAATCTACTATTAACGCATTTTCCACTTTACCAAATAAACCGCCATTACCCGTTATAGAGGTCTTGCATAAGCCAGCAATGGTTTTTCCCCGTCCATACAATTTTCCTTTAAAAAGACTAATTGGATCATCCCACTCAACTACTGGCGTTTCAAGCAGATTTCCATCTGACAAATTTCTAAATTCTGTTATATCATTCATTAAAACAAACGTAGCCGTTGGAGATAATATCATTTCTACAAAATCTTGGATAGAATAAATTGGTTTACAAGGTTCCCATTCTGGCATTGAAGGAGTCCCTATATTATAATAAATCTCCCAGGCATAAGGCACATAAGTATACGGACTTATAAATTTCAATCGAGGGTATCTTCCTATAGCTTTAGTTGCGAATTCATCATCCTTAGGTATAATAGATCCACCCACATCTGGTGTCCCTGCTGCCCAAACATCAGAGGACAAACCAGTTAATAATGTCGTAGAACACATATCAGCAGTTTTTTTCCCCGTTGCACCATCATAAAATGAATTGTTTACCGCAAAATTAGAACACACCTCTGTGTCATAGTAACAATTCCTCATCGTTCCCGAACATGTTCCACATAACCCCCCTACATTGTTCAAATACGAATTATTTGACACTCTACCAGCATTGTATGAATTTGAAATATCATTGGCCGATCCTGCTAAACCTCCCACATATCCTGCATTGGCAGAAATAGCACCAACATTATACACATTTTCCATTGTGCGAAGAATTGCGCCAGCTATACCACCTACATATGTCACGCCTGTTACATCTCCTAAATTATAAGATTCTGATATAATATACCCATTACCTGCAATACCACCCACATACTGATATCCAGAAACGATACCATCATTATGACACTTCGATATAGTCGAAGTGTTAGAATAATAACTATATAAATTCCCATCTCCAACAATTCCCCCTACATATTCATTTCCCTTCACTACACCATTATTGCTACAATTGATAATGTCACCACTCCATTCCGAACATATTCCCCCCACAGTTCCTCCTGAAACAACAACAGTCCCATTATTAATACAATTTTCAACAACACTTTTTTCTTCAGAATACCAAGCTCCATGTCCACCATAAATTCCTCCTGCCCTATCCGATGTTGCTACGATATATGCATCTACAACACAATTACTTATAGTTATAACATCATCGTTTCTTGAATTCGTTCCACATATTCCACCTACAGCCTCTTTCCCTTTAATATAACTATCCTTAATCTTTACATTTTTTATAATTGTTCCATCTTTAACATAACAAAACAACCCTACTGCATAACCACCATATGTTATATGAAGTCCTGATATCGTGTGATTACGTCCGTCAAATGTACCAGAATAAGTAGATGCAGACCCCCATCGCTTTGTAACTGTTGTTTCCCAATCACTTCGTAGTTCGCCATTTTCATCAAGCACAGACTCGTTTACCGTAATATTAGCAACAACAACACCATTATATGTATTATTAGAATTCCACATACTACGAAACTCTTCCAAATCCTCCGCCGTGGCAATCACATAATAGCCATCGTATTCCGAGGTTAAACCATATTCTTCCCAATTGCCGTCAATTTGGTTTATGGCAAACAATTGAAAGCTGAAACACAAAACAATACAAGAAGCAATAAACTTTTGAAAGGTGTAGAATGTTTTCATATGCGCAAATTTAACCGTTATAAAAATCAAATTTTTGAAAATCAGTGAGTAAATATAGTATTTTTCCAAAAAGATTGAATAAAAAAGATGTTTTTGTACTCGGTCAACAGTGTTAGACCTTTTCGAGGGCGGCTATCCAACAACTCATAATTGTGCATTGTACATTTTTTTACAAAGTGTTAAGAAAAAACTCTTCTTGTTGCTCGGAGTTGCCGTGTTTCTTTTAATTTTGTAGAAATACAAATTCATCAAAATGAAACTGATTTCGTATAACGTGAATGGCATTCGTGCCGCAATTTCAAAGGGGTTTATGGAGTGGCTCGAGACCGAGATGCCCGATGTGATTCATATTCAGGAAACAAAGGCCATGCAGGAACAGGTCGATGTGGATATGCTACGGATGTATGGCTACGACATTTATTGGTTTGCGGCTGAACGCAAGGGCTACAGCGGTGTGGCGACGTTCACCAAATTGAAGCCAAAAAATGTGATGAAAGGCATTGGTAACGATTTCTTCGACAGCGAAGGTCGCTTCCTTCGTCTTGATTTTGATGACTTTACGTTAATAAATTCGTATTTTCCTTCGGGAACTTCGGGCGACGTGCGTCAGGAGAAGAAGGAGGAATATTTGGAGCTGGTTTTGAACTACACGAACGAGTTGCGAAAGACGCATCCAAACATCATAGTTTCTGGCGATTACAATATTTGCCATAAACCAATCGACATAAATCATCCAGAAAAGCACGAAGATGTGTCGGGTTTCTTGCCGAACGAACGTGAGTGGATGGACAGATTTGTGGCGAGCGGTTTTGTTGACAGTTTCCGCGAATTCAACACCCAGCCCGAACAATATTCGTGGTGGAGCTATCGTGGTGGCTGCAAACCGAAAAATCTCGGTTGGCGTATTGATTATCACATGGTAACGCCTGAATTAGCAAAGAAAATGAAAAATGCATGGATAAAACCAGAACTGAATTTTTCGGATCATTGTCCGGTGGGTGTGGAATTGTAATTAGTTTTGCGATTATTCAAAACATAAAAAATGGAAAAGCCAATAAATTTCAAAATAGAATTAAACGAGGAGTCAGCAATAGTTTCTCATTTTTTCCAAAATGAAAATACTAAATATGCTACACCCTTTGAAAAAACAGCTATGCAAATATTGAAGATAAAAAAATCTTCAAAAAACATTCAAGTAGCTGACCCTTCTGTATCTTATGGACTTTTTCCCGAATTATTTTCCGTGCCATTCCCTGCACCAGAAAATCCCAAATTTACTTTTATTGATTTATTTGCAGGAATTGGTGGATTTCGCATAGCAATGCAGAATTTAGGCGGGAAATGTGTGTATTCTTCTGAATGGGACACACAAGCACAGAAAACATATCTTGCTAATTTTGGAGAAGTACCTTTTGGTGACATAACAAAAGAATCAACAAAACAATTTATACCAGACAATTTTGATGTTCTTTGTGCCGGATTTCCTTGTCAGGCTTTTTCATTGGCGGGAAAGAAAAGAGGCTTTGAAGAAACTCGTGGGACACTTTTTTTTGATGTTGCGGAAATAATAAAACGAAAACGCCCCAAAGCATTCTTTTTGGAAAACGTAAAGGGGTTGAAAATTCACGATAAAGGGAAAACTCTTGAAACAATATTAAATGTGTTACGGAATGATTTGGATTATTTTGTGCCTGATCCAGAAATTGTAAATGCGATGAATTTTGGCGTTCCACAACATAGAGAAAGAATTTATATTGTTGGATTTAGAAAAGATCAAAATATAGACAAGTTTACTTATCCTAAACCAACGGATACAACCAAAAGATTTATAGACGTAAGAGAAGAAAAAGAAGTTTCCGTAAAGTATTATCTATCAACGCAATACCAACAAACTCTATACAACCATAAAAAAAGGCATGAAAGCAAAGGAAATGGATTCGGATATGAAATAATACCTGACAATGGTGTTGCAAATGCTATTGTTGTTGGAGGAATGGGACGTGAACGTAACATAGTCATAGACAAACGATTAACAAACTTTACTCCTATTACAAAAATAAAAGGTGAGGTAAATCATGATGGTTGGAGAAGGATGACGCCAAGAGAGTGGGCAAGATTACAAGGATTTCCTGATGATTTTATTATTGCTGTTGCAGATGCTTCAGCGTATAAGCAATTTGGTAATTCAGTTGCCGTGCCCGCAATCCAAGCAACAGCAGAACAAATAATAAAAAGATTAACACTATTAAATGACAAATCATATGACAGAATTATTAAAACAGCAAATCGCTAAAAAAGAATCTGCTTCAACAGTATTGTTTGATTCTTTAATACCTAACGAGACATTTCTTTCTGTGAGTTATAACTCTCCTAAAGATTATATAACACAATATTGGGAAGCCTTACAAAAAGCAAATAAACCGACACTTCACGGAAATATCTTTGAGTATATCATTTATACTCTATTGTACCGAGAAGGGATAATTCCTTTTTATACACAAGCAAAGGTCGCATTTGTTCCTAATGTAAATTTTGATACTTTATTATACTGCCAATCGACACCAGTAAGCTTATCTCTAAAAACAAGTTTACGAGAGCGGTACAAACAAGCAGACCTTGAAGCAATTGCACTAAAATATGTACATAGAAAATCAAAATGTTATTTGTTAACCATGGATTCAACTGAAGCAAAAGTTCAGAAAACAAAGATTTTAAGTGGTGACATAATCGGACTAGATGAAATCATTGATTGTAATACAGATGATATTAACAATTTAGTTAAAGAACTAAAACAAATGCAATTTACAACATCAAAAAAAATTGATGTAGTAGAAGGAAATTTAGTAAAGTAATTATGAAACAAATACTTACACTCCCAATTATTTTATTTTTAAGCTTTTACGGCTTTTCCCAATCCGTAAAAGAAGAACTATATGCCGACCATCGAAAAATGGGCGACAACCATTTGGTATATCAAGTGCCAACGGAAAAATACACTCCTGCTCCCAAAGGGTATAAGCCAGTGTATATCAGCCATTATGGTCGTCACGGCTCACGGTATCATTGGAGTGCCGACGATTACAAATATTTTAACGATTTGTTCAAAAAGGCGGATTCTGCAGGCGTGCTGACGGATTTCGGCAAGTCGGTTGCCGACAGGGCATATCGCTTGTACGACGATGCGTATCTTCGCACGGGCGATTTGACGCAGACAGGACGGCGGCAACATGCGGGTATTGCTGAGCGTATGGTGAAAAATTATCCTGAAATTTTTCAAGGAAAAGCCCAAATTGACGTGAGCATTTCTACCTCGCAACGATGCATTATGAGTATGGATGCTTTTTGCTCGCAGCTGAAGGCAATGCGCCCCAATGTGAACATTACCGCCGAATCGAGCAAACGGCTGATGTACTTTATTTGTAACGATTCGTGGGACACTATCTGCCGTGTGATGGACGATACGCTTTGGTCGAATCCGTATTCGGCTTTTCACGAAAAATATGTACAGCCAGAACGGATGATGAAGTCGTTATTTACTGATTCTGTGTATGTTGCTCAACATATCAATGCTGTTGAATTTATGCGGAAACTTCACGAAGTAAATGGCACAATGCAGGGAATCGATGATTTGGACTTTGATTTTGACGACGTGTTTACCGCCGATGAATTGTATGGTTGCTGGTTGGTGCAAAATGCGTGGTGGTATGGTGCCTACGGCAATTGCCCGTTGACACGGAACAGGGGAATGTTGTTCGCCAAAAATTTGTTGACGAATTTTCTTGACGAAGCCGACAAGGCGTTGGACGGTAACGGTGTGAATGCCACGCTTCGCTTTGGCCACGATACGGGATTGTTGCCGCTTTGCTGCCTGATGCAGCTGGAGGGTTGCAATGTCAGGACTACGGATTTTGAATATCTGAGCACGGTGTGGTGCGATTTCAAGATAATTCCTATGGGGGCAAATCTTCAAGTCATATTTTACAAGTCGAAGAAATCCGATGTGGTTTTGGTGAAGTTCCTGCTGAACGAAAAAGAGGTGGATTTACCTATTCATAGCGACATTGCACCGTATTACAAATGGAACGATGTGGAACAGTTTTATCGTAACATAGCAAACCAATAACGTGGCGAGTAAGAAACTGCATATCATTTACGAAGACAAATGGCTTGTCGTGATTGAAAAGCCGTCGGGATTGCTGTCGGTGAACCATCCCACGGCAAAGGAGGAAAATGCGTGGCATTTGGTTCGGGAGTACGTAAAGCGGAAAAATCCCCGTGGCGATGCGTTCGTATGCCACCGACTTGACCAATTCACGTCGGGAATACTGATGTTTGCCAAAGACGAAGGCATCCAACATTTGTTGCGTGACAATTGGAATGATTACATTTTAGACCGACGGTATGTTGCTGTGACAGAGGTTGTCCCTAATCCGAAAAAAGCGGAAATCCGTTCGTATCTCACCGAAAATTCGGCAATGTTTGTCCATTCCACGCGAAATACGGAAATCGGTAAGTTGGCAATTACCCGTTTCAAGGTTGTTGCCGAGAATAGAAATATGGCGATGCTTGACGTTCAGATACTTACGGGACGAAAGAATCAGATTCGCGTGCATTTGTCGGAACACGGCTGGCCAATTGCAGGCGATAAGAAATATGGAGCGAAAACTTCTCCCGAAAAACGTCTGATGCTCCACAACAACCGTTTGGTGATAATTCATCCTGTAACGCACGAGCAGCTGATTTTTGAATCGCCCGTGCCAAATTGTTTTTTGAAATATTTTGAATGAAGCTATGTCTGTAAACGTGTTTCCATACCTAATCTGCTGGCTTGCAATGTATTGCGTTTCTTTGGCACTATATTTTTGTTGCAGCAAAGGGTTGGTGTGGAAAACCAAACGCCAGCAAATCATTCGCTATTTACACACAACTCTCTCTGTATCAATTGCCTTATGGCTTGTGCAGGCTGATATAACAGCCTTGAACATGATGCCAATTTGGACAATTTTTGCGCTGTGGGCGTTGGCATTTCCAGTGGTCGAATTCCTTACAAAAAAGAAATCATCCATTGAAATTAATAATATATACGACATAGTGTTTGCCATTTTTGTAACGGGAATATTAGGCGTAATTTCGTCGTTGGTAGTTGGCTGGAGCGGAATAATCGGAGCGGTGATGTTAGCTTTCGTTGAACTTTTACTCATACTTCCACCAATATTCCAAATCAGTTATTTTTTGCTTTACAAAGTCTGTCTTGATGCGAACGGAATGCAGATTTTGCAGGAAACGCACTACAACGAAGTCATTGAATACGTGAAAGGCTTCCCAATATGGAAAACTATTGCCGTTGCGCTCGCATTCTGCGTATTGGTGTTCGCGCTTGTTTCCGCAAATTGCATAACAGAGAAAAATACTTCGCTTGAATGGTGGAATATTTCGATTTCGTTAGTTTTAGTAGCTGTTTTCTTATATTTATTACTAAAACCAAATGGCGTTTTCTTTCGGATTGGAATTGTGCAGTTGTTTCATCTTGTGGCGGAATATTGCCGAAACAATGAAAAATATGTGAAATGTGCCCAAACGCGTCTGCAAGACCTCAACGTGAAGAAACTCGGCGAAGATTATTCCGCTCCGTCAACAATTTTGATGGTTATTGGCGAATCGGCTTCGCGTGACTATATGAGCGCGTTTACCAACCGCGAACACAACACCACACCGTGGCTTCGGGAATGTAGAAACGATGAACAGCATTTTGTGTTCTTCGACAATGCGTATTCATGTGGCGTACAAACTGTTCCAACACTTGAACGCGCCTTAACCGAGAAAAATCAGTATAACAATAAAGAATTCTATGAATCGTGTTCGGTGGTTGACATAGCGCATAAAATGGGATACACCGTGCATTGGTACAGCAACCAAGGGCATCTTGGCGCCGCCGACACGCCAATCACACTGGTGGCAAACACATCGGAAGTGGCAAAATGGACGGTTCAAAAGTTAAATACTGTCCAATACGATGAATCGCTGCTGGAATTTATGGATGAAATCGACCCGACAAAGAATAATTTTGTGGTGTTGCATCTAAAAGGAAACCACGTGAATTTCATAAACCGCTATCCTCGTGAAAAAACGGTTTGGGGCGAGCCAGGTGTTGTTGATTTGATTCTAAACTACGAAAATTCCATTCATTACACCGACTCGGTACTTCATTCATTTTTTGACTACGCTATGCAAAAATTGAATTTACAGGCAATGGTGTTTTTCTCCGACCACGCCTGCATTCCCGACAAATTGCGCTCGCCTAACTTCAATGGTTTTGGTATGACGAGAATTCCGCTTTTTGTGTATCTTTCCGATGAATTCAAAGCAAAACACAGCACACGTTTCAACGCACTAAAAAAGAACGCAAATGCCTGTGTTTCAAACGACTTGATGTATGAATTATTATGTGGAATTTTTGACGTGGAATCGAATCACTTTGACGAAACAAATTCCTTGGCTTCGGAATCGTATAAATACTTGTGGGATTCGGTACTGACAAACGAAGGACGGACACACGTAAACGAGGATAACGAAAAACAGAATTAGAATGAAAAGATTACTACAAAACATTGCTTTTTTGATTGGTGTTCAGTGTGTTACACTGATTTTTGGTTCTCTGTTCCGACTGGCATTATTTTTCATCGAAGGAACAACCACTGCCGACGTTTCGATAATTGCCGAAGCATTTTTGTGGGGCTTGCGTTTCGACAATCTCATGGCATGTGTGCTTATCCTCATTCCTATTTTGCTGCTGTTTGTGTCACTATTTTTTAAACCGAACAAACACTTGTTTAATGGCGTATATTGGTATCTCTGTGTGGTTTACGCCATCTCTTTCTTTATTTCGGCAGCCGACATTCCATATTTCAATCAATTTTTCAAACACGTGAACGCTTCTGTGTGGAATTGGTTTGATGAACCGTCGTTTGTATTAAAAATGATCTGTTCGGAGCCAACATATTTTGTATATTTCTTTGTGTTTGTAGCTGTGCTCTTTTCATTTGCTTGGCTATTGAAAAGATTGAAAATCAGATTCTTAGACTCACAGAAAGATAGCATAAACTGGTCGGGGTTACGTATTGGCACAGCAGCACTTACGTTTGTTTTACTGATAGGATTATGTTTAATGGGCATTCGAGGACGGCTTGGACAAAAGTCACCAGTTCGAATTGGCACGGCATACTTTTGTAACGATCCGTTTCTCAACCAATTAGGATTAAATCCAACGTATGTACTGATTCGTACCACCGCAAATATGTCAAAGGAATCGCGGCAAAAAATTCAATTCATTGACGAAGAAACAGCTCTCCGTCGCGTTCGAGAAGAATTCGGCATCACCACCGATTCATTGCAATATATTTCGCCCATCGCCCGATTTGTACCGCAAGCCGACACTGTTCAGAAAAAAAATGTTGTGGTCATTATGATGGAAAGCATGGCATCGCATTTTGTTGCCGACACCGCGTTAACGCCATTTTTGAATACGTTGATTTCTAAATCGTTGTACTTCCCAAACGGATATTCGGCAGGAATTCATACGATGAACGGCGTGTATGGCACTTTGTTTTCCTATCCCGCATTGATGAACCAGCATCCATTCAAAACGGGCGACATTGTCACCTATGAATCGTGGCCAACGGTGATGAAACAAAACGGATATTCCACGTTTTACTTCACCACGCACGACGAACAATTTGACAATATTGGCGGCTATATGTCAGCAAACAATATGGAGTTCGTATATTCCGAAAAAGATTACCCTTCAAACGAAGTACGGAGCAATTTGGGCGTTGTTGATGATTATATGTTTCGTTTTTCAGTGCCAAAATTGACTGAAGCCGCACAAGAAAACAAACCATTTTTTGCCGCATTTCTAACGGCAAGCAACCATGCGCCGCACATTGTTCCCGAATATTTTACGCCAAAACAGGCTGATTTGCGCTATCAAGTAATTGAATATTCCGATTATGCGTTGCAACTGTTCTTTGAACAAGCACAACAGCAACCGTGGTACAACAACACAATTTTTGCGTTGGTCGGCGACCACGGCGCAGGCAACAACGACTATGATGTTTCTTTGGCATACCACCACGTGCCAATTATCATTTTCGACCCGACAAACGAAACGTCTCGTGTAAATCACAATATAGCGGGACAAATTGACATATTCCCAACAGTAATGGGAATTCTGGGTTTTCCGTATATAAACAACACATTTGGTATCGATTTATTGAAAGAAAAACGACCTATGATATTCTTCTCTTCCGACGATGCATATTGTTGCGTGGATTCCGTGAATTATTACGTATGCAGAAACGACGGCGGCGAAAGTCTGTATTCGTATAATACTGAAAATAAGGAGAATATGATAACTTTTCAATCAGAAAAAGCAAGAAAAATGCGCGACTACGCCCGCTGTATGATTCAAGCTGCGCAACAGCTGGTTTTTCAAAAACAAACCAATAAGTAATGTTATTGTAATTTTCGGATTATCCGTTCTATTTCTGGTTGAACATCAATATATTGCGCAACACGTTTGGGTCGAAGATTCAGTCGTTCCGACAACTGATGTCGTTTCCATTTCAGTAACTTCCAACCTTTGAACTCGTGCGTCTTGGATTGATTTTTCCAAATAGTTTGACCTTGAAAAAAATCCCAAAGTGGACCATACGGATTGAAACACTGGTATTTCCACGGTTTCGACGGGCCTGTGAAATGAATAACACACGGATTATGCCCTGATGCAAGCGCGTCGTCAAACACATCTTTGTCGGCAATAACCATATTCGATGGCTCCTTTTTCAAAAAGTCCAGCTGAATATTGTATCGTGCCGGAGCAGTGAGAATTGTGCCGTGTAGCACAGCATTCAACGCATCCTGGTCATGGGCGATACATAAATCTTTATGTTCGGTGATAAAAGCCAGCAACTTGCGAGAAATGGAATGTTCACGCCAATACTTGAGGTTTATTAAGAGCATTCCAGAATTATAATAGTGGTCGGCTACATCGTAAAGCAAACGATTTGTTATGGTTTCGTCGTTATAAAACATATCCGCCACGACTGCTGTTGAATAATCTTCAATAGCAAGGTTGTAGAGCGGCTGTAAATCATCAACAACAAGCATATCGCAATCGAAATACAGCACTTTGGTGAGATGTTGTGGCAAAATAGATGGCAACAACAGTCTATAATAAGCGGCAATTGAAATATGATCTTTCTTCCGAACAGGAAAGTCGTTTAGCGTGGCGACATCTATTTCGACGAATTCAATTTTCTTGTTTTGAAAATGGGCGACCAAATCGGTAAGAATTGCTTTATTTTCATCCGAAAAACATTCACTAATTGCAAAAAAAGTTATTTCGTTAGCTTGGTTAGACATACAAACCGACTGAATAAAAACGCCAGCCTGCATCACAAAATTATTGTCAAAACAAAGTGCAATTTCCATCGTATTAATTATCTAATAAGTACGCCATCGTTTCGTGTGCAACTCTTTGATTAACAGGCGGTAACTGCATGTAATCGCCGTATAGTTGGGTCAAAAGTTTGTCATAATTCTTAAAGGTTTTATAGAATTTTCCTTCAAATTCCAGTTCGGTTTGTTGCAAATCCTCACTTGAAATGAGCGTTTTATGCGCATCGCCATTCAGCGAGAAAAACCACGTGTTTGAATCAGATTCAGAATATTTGGTGGCATAGCGAAGAATGCGTTGTCTTTGATTTAAAACAAAATAAATAGGTTTTAGGATAGCTTTGTAGAAGTAGAATTTTATTTTTTTGTTGAGTTGGTTTCCATTGTATTTGCGCTCTATCGTGTAAAAATAATGCTTGCGCATTCTCAGCAATCGCTGTATAAAACACTGTTGCTCAGGCTGTTTCTCTGTGATTTTATCGAGCACAAAAATATCAATCCAAATAGAAGTTTTGTACCGTTCATTCATTGACAATTCCTGAACATACGTGGTATTGTCAACAACTTTGCAAAAATGATATTGATGACCTTTTGATTTTGGAGTTTTTAGTTCAATGTGCGGAGAGAAAAAGTTGTTTTGACGAGATAAAAATTCTTGCAGTTTATCGTAGTCCTGTCGGGGCATAATCACATCAATGTCATCGTCCCACGGAATAAATCCCTTGTGGCGGACGGCTCCCAAAAGGGTTCCATACGTCAAATAATACGTGAGATTATTCTCGTCGCAGAATTTCGAAAAAACGTCAAGAATGCCTAATTCAAACTTTTTTATTTCGTCAAGCGAGAGTTTTCTCATCAACTATTCTGATTTTGTTTAAGTTGTTCTTTTATCATCGATGTCGAAACCGATTTTGTGTAAGGGAAATACACAATATCAACGCCGACTTCCTTAAGTTGTTGTTCTGTTTTTATGTAGCGCTCCGAGCCTTTCCAGTCGTCGCCCGAAAAAAGCACATCAAATTTATGCAGTTTCCACGCCTCCAACTTGTCGGTGAAACTCATTGGGACAACTTTGTCAACGCATCGCAACGCAGCAATTATACGAGCTCTGTCGGGATACGAAATAATAGGGTTTTTCCCTGACTCATGGGCATATTCGTCGGTGCATACTGCCACAACCAAAAAGTCGCATTGTTCCTTACATCGCTCCAAAATGTTGAGATGTCCTACGTGGAATAAATCAAAAACCCCTGTCGTATAGCCAACTTTGTATTTTTTCATATCGTAATTGTTATAATTGTCTCGCATTGCATAACATTTCCCTATAGATTCCTATATATCGTTCCATATGTTTTGCATACGAGAATGAATTTGCGTACGCAATGTTTTGTTCGGCAAGTTCAGGATGCTGGTAAAAATATTCGCTTTTCTCCTTCACAACTTGAGCTATGTGTTCTGCGCTGAAATTGTCGAGAAAGAAAACAGCATTGCCGCCAATTTCCTTGAGCGACGTTTCCTGCGACGAAATCACAGGTTTACCAAACATCAACGCCTCAATAACTGGCAAGCCAAATCCTTCGAACAGCGACGGGAACACGAATGCGTGGCAATGGTTGTAGAACCAAATTTTTTCTTGTTGCGAAATGGTGCTTGTGAGGAACACATTTTGAATATTCTCGTTGGCGATTCGCTGACGTATTTCCCCGGCATACGGAGTGTCGTCTTTTCCCGCCAAATATAGATTAAATTCGGGCATCAATTTCATTGCATCAAGCAGCACATGGAAATTCTTTTTTGGTTTGATTTCACCAATGGTGAACAAGAACGGCTTCGACTCATCAATTGGGTACGAGGGCTTGACTTCGTCGTTTTTGTTGAGTTTTTCCACTCCATTGTAAATCACCTCTATATCCAAATCATCGCGGATGATTCTGTGAATGTCGTTCTTTGTATATTGTGAAATTGCAGTGATTTTGTTCGCATACTTTATTTCGTCCAAAATTTTGCGCATATATTTTTGGGCTTTTTTCCCATGCTTTTCATACACAAAATTTAAATCGTGGATAGTCAACAAGTTAAGTACCGAATGCGGCGGTTGGAAACTGCTCAGCTGATGGATGGAATGCCATACATCAATTTGCGGCAGCAATCGAGGAAAACTCCGATAGATTTTCTTACTTTCAATATATTTCACATGGTCGCCGAATGCGCCAAAATATTGCTTAGGCAATAACAAATAAATATTAATGTCGGAAATGGGATTGTCTTTCAAATACAAACCGTAGTTGTAGGCAACCTGTCCCAACCCGCAGTTGAAATTTTTCAACACCGAAAGGTCGAGCAGCACGTGTTGCGTGCCACGTTTTTTATACACGTTGAAAATCTGGTTGTCGCGTTCGATTTGCTTTTTCCAATGCTTGCAATGAAGCAAACTGTACTTTGGCTTTGGCGGAAGATACGCCACCGTTTTGAAACCAATAATTTTTTCGTGAATCGTGTGCGTCCACGAAATTGTGGGCGAATTTCTATAGATTCTTCGCTGATAATCAGGGAAATTCAGCGGTGAAATGTTTTTATGTCTATTGTAGTTGTCCCACAAAATAAAATTCTCGTTATCCTCAATCATCAAGTTGATACGGGCAATTCGAATCAAATCCAACTTGTTGTTGTATAGAATTCTATGCAAATGACGCATCAAATACGGGTTTGGCAATTCGTCCGCGTCGATTTGGAAAATATATTGGCAATTGGTCTGTTTTGCCAAATGCGATTTATATTCGCCAAAATTGTGGTTCAACGGAAATTCGACAAATTTTGTAATGGATTTGCTATATTCGGCAATAACATTTTTTACTTTTTCGGTCGTGTTGCCTTCGTCGCCTTGGATAAGAATTTCGTCGTTGGCGCAAACGTACGGTATAATTGCATTTAGAAGATTCCGCAATTCTTCGTATTCGTCGCACACGGTGATAGCAAAGCAAACCGAGATTTCGTCGGCATCCTTTTGGTGCCATTTTCGATGAAGAATCAAAAACCGCCTTTTCAGGAACAACAGCCTGACAAATATGTTGAGAATACTCTTGAAAAAATCAAATACCATAGAGCCTAATCAATTGATAGAATTACGTTTATAATCTCATTATGCAGATTTTCAATTGCCAATTTTGTATTCCATTTCGATTTGTCGCGCTCGCCCACAACATTGGAAACTGCACGTAAATGTACAAAAGGAATATCTTCCTGCAAACAAACATAATGCACAAAAGCGCCTTCCATTGTTTCTATGCTGGGATGAAACGTATTGAGCAGCCGCTTTTTCTGTTCCGTCGTTGTGGTGATTGTCTGCGAAGTTACGGCAACGACTTTAGGCACATCGGCAAAATCATTGTTTGGTGCGACCAGCTGCCCATCGGAGAACGGTTTTTTGTGTCCGCTCACTAATTTCAGGTCGAAACCTGTTTTCCACTGCCCATTTTCCATCACGCCAAAATCGGCAAAATGATCAATCATCACATCAACCACATCGCCAATGGCAAGCGTTTCGTCAAACGTTCCGCAAATGCCTGCATGAATAATGTAGTCGGGCTTTTGCAAAGCGCAATATTTTGAAAGAGAATACATTGTGGCAAATCCGCCCACGCCAGAAACAAGCACCTCAACCGTGTGCTTTGAATCAACTTCAAAGTTTTTTGCTTCTAAGCCCGATGGAAATACTACAAGAATGTGCATGGTTTCCGTGTATATTCTTCAAATGTATAATCGTATTCGTTTTTTTCGTCTGCTTTATGGTGTTCGGAACTGACTAATTTCCACTGTGATTTGTCAATTTCGGGGAAAAACGCATCGCCGTCGAATGTATGGTGTACGCGTGTAATGTACAGAGTATCAACGAATGGCAGAGCCGATTTGTAAATTTGTTCTCCTCCGATGAAAAATGCCTCCGTCTCGTTTTTTACTTTTGCAATGGCGTTCTCAATCGATGTCGCCAAAATTCCTCCTTCGGGAAGTTGATAGTCGGCATTTCTTGAAATGACAATGGACGTACGGTTGGGAAGCAATCTGTTTCCAAGCGACTCAAAGGTTTTCCGTCCCATTATGATATGGTGTCCCGTTGTTTTTTCTTTAAAAAAACGCATGTCGGCGGACAAACGCCACAGCAGGGCATTGTCTTTCCCAATCACATTGTTGTCGGATATTGCTACAATAATAGAATTTTTCATACTATTTTTCGGTTTCCATTTCTTTGAGAAGCTTGTACAATTCGGGATAGCGGGTTTCCAGCGACACTATTTTTCCGTTTTCCAAAAAACAATGGGTGCTTGTTGCCGTTCCCACAACTTTTGAATCGACGGTCATTGTATATCCGAACACTAATTTTATAGGGGAACATTTCTCCACCGAAAGCACAATGCTGATTTCCTGCGGAAATGTGGTCGCATGTTTGTAGTCGAATGTGATAGCCGTCACAGGCGACACAATGCCATCGGCCTCCAACTTTTCGAATCCATAACCTATTTGGCTCAAAAAGTCAACACGTGCTTCCTCCATGAACCGAATGTAGTTGGAATGGTGCGTGATGCCCATTTTGTCGGTTTCGTAGTAGTTTACGGTATGAATATACGGTTTCATAGATTATGCTTCAAAATCCAGACAAGTTCTTGTTTTTGTGAACGGTTTCACTTTTGTCTCAGCAACCGCAACGTGTTCAGGATGAACGGCATAGCCTTTCAAACTTGCTTCGTCGGCGAGTGTGCTGTCGAGCATCACGTCGGCATTTGATGATGCCAGGCGACCATCGATATGTACCTTTACATCGAGCAGTCCGGGAACCTTACCTACCAAGCCCTCAAGACCAGCCTTGATACCAGCCTTAACCTTTTGCTTCTCCTCGTCACTCAGTTCTGGATTCAATGTCCAAAGAATAATATGCTTTACCATAACCTAAATAATTAATGTTTGTTAGGTGCAAAAATAGGCAAAATAATCTGTTTGGCAAAGAAATTT
>DFGI01000065.1 GCA_002371705.1 Bacteroidales bacterium UBA3754 | reverse complement strand
CAAGCGGAACGTCAACGGTTATGATTAACCTTGGCGTGATACTCGACGGAAGCAGCAGCACAATGAGCGCGACCGCCGCCGATGCAAGCGATGTCCTCCAATGGTTCCTTGGCGAAAATGGTTCCACAGGAACTCAAGTAGGTGCCGATGGTGATGCTTCATATACAAAAGAAGTGAACGGCACATCTGACGAGGGCGCATATCCATACACGGTACGTTCGTACCGCATGGTTGACGGCGCGAAATGTTACAGCGACTCCGCCATTGCGAGGGTTGTAATCACAAAATGCTCGGCAATGTCGCCACAGGCGGAAGACATATATATATGTGCGAACACGGAAAATCCATCAACGGATATAACCGCATCCCGAAATGCGGCCTCAACAATTTCCGACGCTGATTCGTATATCGCATGGTTCAACGTTGACCCTGTTGGCAAGGACAACGCCACTGCGGAAGCAGAGTTGATAACAGACATTGATGTTGACACAAAGACGTTGTCGGCAAATGTTCCAAACGCATCGGGATTGAACACCAAGGAAATCGGTGACTATTCATTCTATGCCGCTGAATACGACAAAACAGGCCACTGCTGGTCGGCAGGGACAAAGGTTACTGTCCACGTGGTTGACACGCCATCGGTGGTAATCACTGCGAAATCGGACTATTGCGCACACGGCGATGTGACAGTTCCTATCGAGGTGATGCCACGTACTGGTACATTGGCGTTCAGTGGCGCTGACGCCGGCACAATCGATGGTTTGGTTTGGACTCCGGGTGACTACGACGGTTCGCAGTTGACGGGCAAATTCGTTTACACTGTCACAAGTTCAGCATACGCCGACGGCACAACTTGTACATCGGCACCTGAATTCAGTGTGAATGCCCACTATATGGCACCAACCGACGGAAGCACCACAAACTGGTTGATAAAGCTCGCCGACCAGATTCCGGCACTTCCATCTTATACGGCTGACGCAAGCAAGCCAGCCAACGACCAGCCAGTTACATGGTATTCCGACAAGAATAAGTCAACGAAGATTGGCGACGACAACGCAGATAAAACGTATGCTGTTGGCGATATGACAGCGACGGTTGCCGGTCTCGAAACGTACGATGTAAGTTATTGGGTAACCCGCACAAAGGTTGTTTCCAACGATTTGAGCTGCGAAAGCGAGCCAGCCGAGGTTAAATTGATATTGGCTGAATGTCCGTGGGCAGCTCCTGATGTTGACAATATAGTAATCTGTAGCGAAGATGCATTGCCAAATCTTGAGGCAACTCCTGGCGATTTGTCAAATGCGACAGCCGCGGGCGTAACAGGATGGCGTTGGGTTAACGCCACAGCAGGAACCCAGGATGAAAACACCAATAGTTCGTACGCCACAGCATTGGCAAATGAGGTTACGGAAACTACGGTGACCACATTCAAGGTAAGCTACAAGGCTGCTGAAAAAATGAGTCAGGCTGAATGCTGGAGCCCTGAAAAAACAGTTACTGTTACAGTAAATGCACTTCCTGTTGTGGCAATTGAACCAATTGGAACATCGTATGCTGCAAATGCTTTGGGTGTGTTGTGTTTCAATAACGGAACATTTATGGCGACCGCTCAAGTGAACGGCGCTGTTGCTGCTGGCGGAACGTGGTCAACTACCGAAGGAGCTGATATCATCAGCGAATCGGGTATCATTAATCCTACATTGAGCGTCGATGGAGAAGCTAACCCTGTTGACGCAAGCTACACAGTGAAATTCGCTTATACTGATAACAACAATTGTTACAATGAGGACACGAAATCATTCTGGGTTGAATATCCAGAAGTTCCTGAAACAGAGAAATATACAGGTATAGCGAAACCTGACGCAGTTGCTGTGGCAGTGGAAGCTCGGAACATTGATGATTCTGATTTGCAAACAGAAACAGTTGTAAATTGGTACAGGACAGAAAGTTCAAACAATGTAATGAATGAAGGTCAGCAATGGACAATTGAATCTTCGGTTCTTGACCCGACTATGGCTACCGACGGTGAAGTTCAATTCTTTGTGGCTCAAACCGTTAATGGCTGTACAAGCGAACGTGCTCCGCAAATTGTGGAACTTGTTGACTGTCCATGGGTTGTGGAAACAGTTACTGACGACGAAACCTGCGAAGGCATTGATGTGGAAGGTATGACCGCAACATCAATGACAACGTATGAAAGCTATACTGTAAATCCAGAAAAATGGAGCTGGTCAACTTCGGATGATTTGAATGAAATAACTGGAATGACTGGCACAGAAGTGACATTCAAACACAATGGTTTGAGCACTGTTGGTTCTACCACATATAATGTACGCTATTATGCGAAATACGAAAAAGCATCGTATGCATACGGCGATGTTGACCAATATTGCTGGTCGGCTCCAAAAACAGTGATGACAACAGTTTACAAAAATCCAACAGTTTCATTTGCTGAAAATAGTGGCGCTGTTTGCTTCACCGATGGAATGGTAAAAATTAATGTTACTGTGAATTTGGGCGACGATGGTGAAGGTAACACTAATCAATTGTCTGTATATAATTGGAATACAACGGGTTCCGATGAATCATTCACTACCAAAACTGAATCGTATTCATATTTCAACACGTTGGCTCAAAATAAAGAAACTGCAACATACGATATTTCGTTGTATGTGGAAGATGAGAAAGGTTGTAACAACTACAACACCCAAAACGCGGAAAAACGGACATTGGAAGTTGTATATCTCGAAAAACCTGA
The DNA here is from genome assembly GCA_002371705.1 of Bacteroidales bacterium UBA3754. GTDB lineage: Bacteria > Bacteroidota > Bacteroidia > Bacteroidales > UBA1715 > UBA1715. The sequence goes on along the minus strand of DFGI01000065.1, from coordinate 34,114 downwards.
AACTAAAGGCTACTATGCTATTGCTGGTCAGAAACACAATGTTGAAGTACAAGTGGTTTCCGATGTTGACGATGGCGCTGTGATTCACTGGTTTGCCGATGCGAACACGAAATTGGAATCTGAAAAGAAAAATTCATTGGCAGGTAACAATGGTGCGATATGGGAAACGGGCGATTCACCAGACAAAATTGTTGAAAAATCATATTATGCCCGTCAATTTAATGCTGAGGCGGGTTGCTACAGCGAACCAACTCCTGCCGATGTGAACATTGTAAAATGTCCGATTCCAATGGTGGAGGTTGAAGACCAAACAGCTTGTATCTATAACGAAATTCCATCATTGTCGGCTTCCACAGGCGATTGGACAGAACGCGACGGAACAAAATCAACATTTAGATTCTACGACTCGCCTGATGCGACTGAATTTGTGGCAAGTGCCGACGGTACATTTAAACCGACAAACATTTCTGCTGCAGGAACGTATGCATATTATGTTTCAGAATACAACAGTGACCCATACGCTGGTCTAACATATACCAACGAAGGTTGCGAAAGTGCCAAGAAAAAAGTAAATATCACAATTATAGAAACAGCAGTTCCAACGGTTACTCCGCAAACAGCTTCGGTCTGCGAAGGGGAATCGAATCCTCAGTTTTCTGCTGTGAGTGCTACGCAGGATATTCTCTGGTTCGAGGAAAATCCAGGTGAAACGGGCGAACCAACGGCCGTGGAAAGTGGTGTCGCTAATTCGTTTATTCCAACAGGAACAGACGCTTCAACGGAACCGTATGAACTTTGGGCGGTGCGTTATGCAAATAATTGTTATAGTGCCCGTGCAAAAGTTGATTATTACATTAAGAAAATTCCTGAAGCTCCAACAGCGGAACGGGTAGAAGTGTGCGAGGGGGGTGACGGAACCCTTGCAGCTGTTGCCGAAGAAGGTGCAACAGTAAATTGGTTTGCTGATGAAAAACAGACACATTATCTCGCTCAAGGACTGACGTATTCTCCAAAAGTTGTTGATGTCGCAGAACATTTGTTCTATGTCGCTCAGAAAATTGAAGGTTGTTGGGGTCCATCCACCGAGGTTGTGTACGAAGTGAAGGAAATTCCAAACGCTCCTCTCGTACAAGCTCCAAACAATATGTGTGAATATGACAATCCACCTGTGTTGACGGCTGACGAAGAAAAATATCAGAACGTTCGCTGGTACTCCGCTGCTGATAGAGCGGCAGAAAATCAGATTGGCGAAGGACATAGCTATTCGTTGACAAAAGAGGAAATGACACCGACAATCAAACGGTACTATTTAACGCAGACTATCCGTGATTGCGAAAGTAGTGCGACTTCGGTTGTATTTACCATCTACACGAAACCAATCAGCCCGACAGTCGTTGGTGCGAGCGTGTGCGAAGGCGACACGGTTATTCCAACATTGTCAACAAATATGAATGCTGATATTTGGTATGCTGACGAAGATGCTCAAATTCAATTAACTAAAGGTTATACTTACACGCCAGAAGCGAATGAAGTGGGTAATTCCGATAAAATTTATTATGTTGTCCGTGAACAACGTGGCTGCTACAGCGATACAATTCCTGACACATTGCACGTGATTGCAAAACCAACATTCTCAATTGGCAACGATACAACGTTCTGTATTTACGATCAATTGTTAACGGTTCAGGCGCAAGATTACAAACCAGAAATTACCGAAGGTTCGTATATTAACTGGAAAGTTACAAATGGAACAACTTCTAAGGCGTATATGGATAATGCAGACCACAATATTTATCCATCATCGATTGCGAATGTCGCTGGCAATTATACGGTAACTGCTTCATACCGTTATAAATACGACAATATCTACTGTAATAGTGACGAAATCACTATGAACTTTAGTATAAAAGAGCGTGCCCGTAAACCAATCGTGTTCTCGAAGATTATCTGCCAAGGCTCGGAAATCAAGGACTTGCAGGCATTGGGAAGCCAGCACGTGGTATGGAAGAGCTTGGACGGAACGTTGCCGGAGGATTTCCACGGCCCGAAATATAAATTCCAGCCTGGACAAGTTCTTGATACGGGAACATACCGTTTCGAAATCTACGACTTGAACATCTACAGCCTCGACGAAGAGGATGAGACGAACTCACTCGGCTGTATGAGTATTGTTGACACCGTTTCGTTGGTTGTTGCCCCTGGTGCACACACGAAACTGTTCGGTCGCGACTCGGTATGTATGGGTTCAATTGGTGAAGCGTACTACACGCAATATTCTGAAAACAGCCAGTACTTCTGGACTGTGACGGGTAACAACCTGAACTACTCGAAGGACGCAATGTCAACTTCGGTGCGCTACATCGATTGGCAGGAACCAGGTGTTGACACCTTGATGGTGTACGAACAGACTTGGGCTGGTTGTGAAGGCTTCGACACGTTGATTGTTAAAATCGCTCCTGCTCCTATTGCCCATTACAACTGGACAATGCCAGGTTCTTCGAACATGATAGAATTGAAAGACAGTACAGTACAGGACAGCCTGTGGACAACTGACGAAAATGGTGAACCACTTGCATTGCCAATCGAATACACGATGGCATGGAACTATGGTCACCAAGGCTCCGACCCGTCAGAAATCGACACACTTATTCCGTTCAACCAGAGAAACTTCCCAATTCACGAGGGAGGCTACCTCTACGGCTACAACTGTCCGATATTGACGGTTACGAACGACTTTGGGTGTACCGACAGCTACACGGAATGTGTGTTCGTGAACCTGTCATCGTCGCTGTACGTTCCAACGGCATTCTCACCGACGAACCCGGCACATGCGGTACGTACATTCCAACCGAAAGGCTTCAATTTGCAGACTTGCGAGATTTCAGTATATGACAAGTGGGGCAACCTGTTGTGGTTCTCGAACGAAGTGAAGGACGGCATGTTTGTAGGCTATTGGGATGGATGCTACGACGGCAAGCCAATGCAGTCCGACGTATATATCTGGAAGATGGAGGCCACATTCCTCGACGGACAGGTATGGCAAGGTTTCGATGCTGGAAACGGCAAAAAAGTTAAATACGGAAGTGTATCGTTGGTACGATAAAGTAAATTATAGGGACATGGTAGGAAAATCCTGTTGTGTCCCTTTTGTATAATTTTAAATATACTTAGTGTATTTTTTACACTTTATATGTATATTTGTCAAGAATTAGTAAGGAAGAGGCGGATTTTTGCATATATGAAAAAGACGTTTTTTTACATATTGATGTTTGTTTGTTTGCTTGGTTCTTTTGGCACCGCACAGGCGCAAGGAAGTTGGAACCTTGTGTGGCGTGAGGATTTCGGTGTAGTGGAAGATACAGTAATCCGAGATTTTGCGGATAATTCCAAACACATTGTTGACCATACATTTGCAGGAAACGGGCAGGATGGAGATTGTTCACAGATAAATGATATGTATTATGGTATTGTAAATAGTACATTGTGGGCAATCAAACGTCATAAGCGTTGTAATAAGGATGCAAACTGGTTTATGGCTGGGCGCGACCATACTGGCAACGAAAAAGGTGCAATGTTGCTGGTTAACGTCGGAAATAATAGTCTTGATAAAACTATTTACGAACAAGAGATAAATTTTGACTTGTGTCAAAATAGTCACTATCGTTTTGTGATATATGCTTCCAGTATAACTCATCCAGAGTTTTGCGATGGTAATCCTACCAAAGCGAATCTAACGATGAATGTTTATAATGTAAAAAATCCTGCAAATCCAATTATTGTTAAAACATTTGAAACCAGTGACATTCCTTTATGGGAAATGCCAGTTACTGGAAACGGAAGCGTTGATTGGGGAACCACTGGACAAGGTTTTGCCAGTCCATTTGCAGAGCGAAATTGGAGTGAGTATCAAGTTGAATTCATAGCCGGTGATGGAGATAAATTGAAATTGGAGGTCGTGAATCATAAAAATGGTGGTTGTGGAAACGATTTTGTGATTGATGATATTTCTTTGTATCGATACGATGAATTGCAGGTGATTGACCCAACAATTTCTACAAATACAGTCTCACAAGAAAGTACAACAAGTGCGTCGGGATGCGCATTTTTGGCTCGTTTTTCGGTTCCGTCGGATGTGCTTGATAGCTGGAAAAACATTTATAGCCAAGTATATTTTTTGTGGCAGCGTTCACGCGACGATGGGGTCAATTGGATAAATCTACCAGAACCAGTAAGCGGTATTGATAAGAACAACATAGAATGGGAAGTCCCAACTGGTGTACGTGAAGTCTATCGTGTAATTATTACCGGAGCAACTTCTGATGTTGATGCAAAATCCGAAGCTGAATATATTGCCGAACATGGCGGTCCAAGCAATGGTTGTTCGTATTTTTCAATATCCAACACATTGGCTGGTGTTTCTCCTGAACCAGATTGCTCATACAAAGACGATTTGAAGACGATTTGGAAAGAGGATTTTGGAACTGCACAAATTGATGAGTATAAAAAATCATCTGATATTAAATTAAATTTTCATCAAAATTCGGGAAGTGATTGTTTTAAGGAGGGTGAATATATTATTGCATCTGCTACGGATTCAATAAAAAAATCATGGGAAGAATATGGTTATTGGGATTCTGAGTTAGGCCATGTATATGTTACCAAATACAGTTATTGTAACGAACCAAGGATATCAGATTATTCTGGTTTGCAAAACGGAGCAATGTTATATGCTTGTTTAGGCCAAAACTCTAATTTAATATATGAAAAAGAGCTTAGTGGGCCATTTTGTCCTTGTAAATCATATATTTTCTCGTTTGTCTCAAAGGCTTTAGGTACGTGGAAAACACAAAAATATTTGCTTAAGGTTGTTGGTGCATCAGGAAATATATTGGGAGAAAATGAGGTTGAGATTTGGGGAAGTGATCCTGCTCCAGGTTGGAGCAGAAGTATGGTTTCGTTTGAAATACCTTCAGGATATTCTGGAAAAGTATATTTGCAAGTTTTTAATAATGGGGGCGCTGATTGGAATCGTGTCATTTTCGATGACTTCCGTGTCTCAATCTGTCAAGAAAAAGTTCCACAAGCTTCTCTGGCTATTGATAACACACCGTCGCTCAAGTATTTAAGTAATTTTGATTGTGCTGTAACGCCTCCCCACATGGTGAACTTGAGCGGTTTGGACGCATGGGCTTCGGAATATCCGAATTATGGTTATGTGTGGCAAATGTCGGTGAATGGTGGCGCAACGTGGACAACTATTTCTGAAAGTGCTCGGGTTCATTATTGCGATGATTTGGAAGATGGAGAAACATTGTATCGTGTTGTGGTAGGCGAAAATGCGACTGTAGCTCAACAAGTTGCGACGAACGGAAAGCCTAACGATGCGTGTGCCACCTATTTTATTACCAATATGGTTGGACTGAATTGCAAAGGTGTAAGTTGTACAAAACCTGCCGCTGTATCAATAAATTCAACTGATACTGATGATGTCCTGTGTCCGGACGGCACAACCACGCTGTCGGTTTCGGAAGCGACTACGGTAGCTGGAACGTTTGATTATTTGTGGTTCAAAGATGAGATTGGCGATGATGCTGATGCTGTTGACATCGCGCACGACAATACTTCTACCACAATGGTGACATACAACAATGCGGGAACATATATTTTGTTAGTACGTGACGCAACATATCCAACAGCTCAAAAATGTTGGCAACGTGCTGAAATAGAATTAGCCAAAGCGGAATCGCCAGCTCTTAAAAGTCTCACTGGCGGTGCTGAATTTTGCTATGGAAAACAAACGATGCCACAAATTCTTTATACGTTCGAAAAAGGCGAACCGCCATATAAATTCACATATAGAGTTTCGGCAAACGGCGTGGAAAACAATACGGCACGTACGCTTCCAGCCACGGAAACGACATTTTCACCTCCTGCGCCGTCAATTACAGATGGTACAATTCAGAATAAATTCATTTACACGTTGGTGAGATTAGAGGATTCCTATGGTTGCGTTGCGTCGCCAAGCACGTTATCAACAGCAATAACTGTAAATCCTAATCCTACCGCTGTGATTGGTGATATTGCGCCTGTCTGCGAGGGAAGTGATGTGGCATTGAGTGGGTCAAGTAATTTAACGGGAGTTTCGTATGAGTGGACCAAAGGCAGCGCACGAACAGCAGTAAGCACAAGTCAAAATCCAACGTTGACTGATGTGTCGCTTGCTGATGCACAAACGTATTATTTAACCACCAAGACATTGAAATGTTCCAGCACTGAGGCAAGCAAAAATGTTGTTATCTATAAAAAACCAATTATTACTGAAGTAAAAGCCGAGCCAGAAGAAGTTTGTAGCGGCAGCGACATAACATTTAGTGCTACAATTGATAACGTTGGGGAAGGGACGCCTTCATATTCGTGGTCAGGAACATCATCTGGCTCGTCGGAAACATTGACGGTAGCAAAGAATGTGACTTCGGAAACCACGGTTACGGAACAGTTGACCTACACGATGGCATATACTTCAACGCTCAGTTGTTCAGCGACATCCGAAGAAGTTTCCGCAATAGTTCATAAAATACCCGATGCTCCTGATGTATCCCTTTGGGACAATCCTGTGGAATATTGTAAAGGAGCAGTTGCCGAGCAATTGTCTGCTGTGGGCGAAAATCTTACGTGGTATTTGCCCGATGGCACAACAACAACTGTTGCTCCAACGCCGCCAACAAATGTTGCAAACAAAACATATACATATCAAGTAACCCAAACGGTGAACGATTGTGAAAGCCCTAAAGCAACAATAACGGTGGTGGTTCATCCGTTGCCAACACCGGTGATTACACCAAGCAAAACAGAAGTGTGTGCTGGTATGGAAGCTATCACATTGGAACTGAATGGTGTGACATACGCATCGCAAACGTGGACAGGCGCAAATACTAACGTGCTGAGCAATCCAACGGCAAAGGCTCCTGTGATTGCAAAAACCACTGCGGCAGGTACTTACACGTTTGGTGTGACGGTTGTTGATGAAAATAATTGCGAAGCATCGGCGGCAGAAACACAAACAATCACAATATTCAAGAAACCAACGGCTTCAATTGCTGCGACAGAATCGGGCATTTGTAATTTAACATCAACAAATGTAGTCGCAACTGTGAGCGAGCCAAACGGAACTGGTACGTGGACAAATGCAGTTGCTGACGAAAATTCTGAAACATCTGCCAAGTTCACTGCATCGACGGTTGGAGCGGCAGTTGTGAAGTATGTTTATACAAGTGAACACGAATGTAAGAGCGACGAAGCAACTACGACAATCCAAGTTTATGCGATTCCAGCAAAACCTGTGGTTGCAAACAAACATCCCCAATATTGTGTCGGAAAAATTGCATCGCAGCTAAACGCATCAACGGCAAGTCCGACAGCAACGCTTACGTGGTACAATTCAACAATGGAAGAGCTAAATGTTGCCCCAACACCATCAACGAATAACGATGGCGTGCAACAATATTTTGTTAGACAAACCGACAATGGTTGTGCCAGCGATACGGCAAAAATCGAAGTGACCGTGTTCGCTTTGCCAAATCCTACCATTACTGCCGATGCCGATGCTGTTTGTAAAGGCACTAATATTGCTTTAAGTACCGAAGAATATTCAAAATATACGTGGGACGACGGTGCAAATGGATATATATTGAATGCTACGAAACAAAATGCGACATTGGCAACACCAACAATTACAACATCAACATTCACTGTTGGTTTGGTTGTGACCGACGGAAACAACTGTTCGAATACCGTTCCTGTTGAAAAAACATTTACGATTTATCCGATTCCGCAAGTAACGATTTCGGCGCAGCCGAGTGAGATTTGTAATCTAACAACCACAGAATTGACCGCAAATGTGAGTGAAGATGGAACAGGTGTATGGACAAATGCGGTAGAAGATGAAAATTCCGAAACAAAAGCACTGTTTACCGCATCACAGACGGGAACGCACGAAGTATCGTATGTTTATACCAGCACGCACAATTGTGTGAGTTCTGTTGCAAAAACGAACATTATAGTTCACACAATTCCTGTAAAACCAACGGTAGCCGATAAGCATATTTCATATTGTGTGAATGCGGCAACATCGCCTTTGGTTGCTGTTGCAACCACATCAACAGCTACATTGGCGTGGTTCGACGGCGAAGGCTCCGCTCTGAATGAGGCTCCAACGCCAAGCTCAACATCAGCGGCAACGATGGTGTATAGAGCAAAACAAATAGACAATGGTTGTGCCAGCGATACTGCAAAAATTACCGTCACCATTCATCCTTTGCCGGAACCAGTGATTTCTGTCGCAACCCATAGTGCATGCAAGGGAACACCCGTACAACTTGGCACAAACGGCGTTTCGTACAGTTCACAATTGTGGACATATACACCTTCAACGGTTAAAGTGTTGAGCGACCAAACAATACCTGCACCTGTGCTGTTACCAACAACACCAGCGGAAACATATTCCATTAATGTGGAAGTAACAGACGAAAATGGTTGTAAAAAAACGTCAGAAGCGGTTACCGTAGTCATTCATCCAATACCAACGGCAACAATCTCCATTGACGAAAAAGTGTGCGTGGATGGTGAAATGAAAACAGCTTTGGTAGAATCGGTTTCTCCAACTGGAGGAACGGGAAGGTTCTCTGCTTCGGGTACAGGCGTGATTGACGAAGCAACGGGTGTGTTCAATCCTGCATCTTCCGGTGTTGGCGATTTTACAATTTCGTATGAATATACAGCCCCGGAATCCGAAGGTTCTTGTACAACTACAACCCCTGCAACAGCGAATATAAAGGTTTTGGCGAAGCCAACATTGACATTAACGCCTTCGAAAAACGATGTGTGTGAAAGCGGAACGAACAGCAATCCTGTGACGATGGCTGTTACTGCTTCGCCAGAAAACGGTACATCGCTGTTTTCATGTGAAACCACCACTATTGATGCGGCAACGGGAACATTGGTTCCATCATCGGAAAATATTGGCTCACATGTAATTACATTTACATATACTGATGAAGATAATTGTGTGAATGAAGTTTCAAAACTTGTTACGGTCCACTCGTTACCGCATGTGGAATTTCTTTCTGAAAATCCGTCAGAAATATGCGTAAAAGCAGAGCCAATCACGCTTGCAGTTTCGCCAACGGGAGCAAATGGAACATTCAGTGGAGCAGTTTTGTCAAGTGAATTTAATCCAAGTATTGTTGGAGCAGGCGACAACCAGAAAATCACATATAAATATGTCGATGAATTTGAATGTACGAACACCGCACAACATACGATTTCGGTGGTGAGCGTGCCGAAACCAACTGTTGATGGCGGTGTAAATAAAATGATAGTTCGTGGTTCTGATGGAAATTTGTCGGCGGAGCCAAATCTTACGGCTATTATTTCGGCATCAGGCGATGGCATAATTTGGCAACGGGGCGAAACAAACGAATCTACTGAAAGTGAATTTATTACAGGATTGACAAAAACGAGTCCCGAAGGCTCGTATCCGTTTAATCTTGTTGAAACGCGTGAGATTTCATCGGGAACGTGCTATAGCGACAATGTTGTCGCAACTGTGGTAATTTCCGATTGCCCTGCAAAAACACCTATTGCCAATAACGTGTATTATTGTGTGAATGAGGATGCAACTGTTGTGCTGACTGCAACGCCAGCCGCAGGTACGCTTGCAACGGGAAATAAAATTTCGTGGTTTGATTTTAATCCAACAGGTTCCCGTGATGAAAATGCTGCCGATGCGGCATGGGACAATAAATTGTCGTTGTCGTTGCCAAGTTACGACAAGTCAGTTCCGTCGGAACGAACAATTTATGTTGCGGAATACGACAGCGAACATGGTTGTTGGTCAGGTGGACTCCCTGTAATGATTAAGGTAATTGCAAATCCTGTAGTGACCTTTGAAGCTCCAGAACACGTTTGTGTGGCTGACGGCGCAGTAACATTCAAAATGACTCCGGCAACAGGTATATTACATAATATTACTGGGGTTGCTGGTTTTGATGCTGATTTGAAACAATGGGATCCATCAGCTGCAATTGGAACAAAAAATTCTGTAAAATGTCCTATTCAATATACGGTTGTGGAAGACCATGTTTTTGGCACAGTCACAAAGCAATGTCAGACTATTGCGGCAAAACAGGTCACCGCACATGCTGTAAAACCACCCACAACAGCTGATAAAACATGGCTGATTGACGAAATAAGTTTGATTCCTGATGATTTTATGTCGGCTACGACTGTTTCCACAGGCAAAACTATCACGTGGTACGGCAATGAACAAAAATCTACGATTTTAAATGAACCGAACACTAAGGCGTTTACGCCTAATAGAGAAGAATTACAAACAGAAGTGGAGGGCAGGTCTTCGTATGTAAAATCATACTGGGTTTCGCAGACCGACAATTATGGTTGTGAAAGTGATTTGGTTGAGGCAAAATTGGATTTGCGCGATTGTCCGTGGAATGCTCCTACGGCAGAACCGATTGTGGCTTGCCAATTTGACGAAACTATGCCTGCCTTGACGGCTTCGACCGACGTTGCTGCTATTGGCGATAATCCAACGGAATGGCTGTGGTACGAACCCGATGGGGTTACTTCGCACAGTGTTGCCGACGATAATGGAACAAGTTCATTTGCCCATGGCATTACTGCTGAAAATGAGATTGTGCAAACATATTTTGTAAGCTATAAAGCTAAAGTCGCCGCCGTTAACGACCGAGAATGCGAAAGTCCAAAATCGCCAGTAACAATTACGGTTAATAAAGCTCCCGACATTAAAATGAATGACACGCTGCTCTGTTATGCCGATGGTAGCAGAACCCTTTCCGCAATTGTAAACGGTGTGAAATCAACAGGAATAACCGAAGGCTCTTGGTCGTGGAACGTGGTAGGAAAAACGGGCGGAATTGATGCTTTGACAGGCATTTTCGACCCAACATTCGAAGACGATGAACAAACCTCCGAAACAGATAGGGACCACTCGTACCAAATAACGTATTCTTATACCGACACCAAAAATTGTTCGTTTGAGAAAACTATTCGGGTTGATGTGGAATATGCTCAAACGCCAACTGTGACGGAATACAAAGGCATTGTAACAAAACCCGATCCTGTGGTTGTTTCCGCCAACAATATAGAATCAACAAAAGACTACAGCGTAAATTGGTTCTTTGCAAAAACTGCATCAACAATAGCTTCAAACGATAATCCGTGGACAATTACTGACATCGACCCTACTCAAAAAACAACACGAAGTTACTGGATAAGTCAAACGGTGAACGGCTGCGAAAGCGAACGTGTGGAACAAAAGGTCTCTATTGTTGACTGCCCGTATGGAAAACCAACTGCCGAAGGGCAAACTGTTTGTGTTAACGGAACATTAACTGATATTTCCGCTTCAACAAACGAAGCCACGTCGGCAAAATGGATTTGGTACAATGCGGATGGCTCTGTAATTGCTAATGAGGAAACTAATACGTATCATCATTCGGTTTCGGTAGAAGATGCTGGAACTACAATGTTCTCTGTAAGTTATTTGGCTACGGAGCCGCAAAGTGGCGAATTATGTGAAAGTCAAAAAGCCCAAGTATCACTTGTGGTCTTGCCTTTGCCTACTATAGTGTTGGAAGACAGACTGATATGCTACAACGAAGGTAATGTTCTTATGAATGTTTCACAACTCGATTTCCACGAAAATGGTCCTGGCTCGGGGTTGTGGTCGGTGGAAAATGAACCAACGGCAATCAACGAAACTTCTGGTATCTTCCGCTCTGATTTTAAGGAATATACAACTGGTGAATATACGGTAAGATATACATACAAAGATGGAAAAGAATGTGAGAATTCCGCTTCGATGACGCTTACAGTACAATACGTACCTGAACCTGTGCTTACTGGTCATACGTCAATCGTTACGGAAAACAGTGCACCGCAACTGTCTGCGCAGGTTCTTGATGGCGCGGAAGTTAATTGGTTCAATAGCGAAGTGGAATCGTTTAGTTCAAATCATTCTTTGATATGGAACGTCGGTCTGGCTGGCAATATGCCAACAGAACACACGTTCTACGCGTCGCAAACGCTCAATGGTTGCGAAAGCGAGAAAGCTTCCGTTGATGTGCTTGTTGTGGAATGTCCGTTCAAAGCTCCTGTAGTTGAGGATGTTAAGGCTTGTATGGGCGATGATGATGTTGCCAATCTGGAGGCTTCCACATCGGTTGCGGTTCAAGAATGGGAATGGTTTACGGCAGAAAAACAAAAAGTATCCAATACTTCATCATCATTTGCACATGCAGTTTCCTCTTCGGCTGTAGATACTGTTGGTTTCTATGTGAATTACGTGGCTGTGGAACCAACCACACTCCGCACGTGTCCGAGTGAAATGGCATACGCGCAGGTGATAATTCTTCCGTTGCCTGAGATTACTTTGGATGAAGATAATCCTTCGATTGTTTGCTACGACCAAAATGATGCTGTTTTCAATGCGTCGGTAAATGTCCACAAAAATGGCGTTGGAGCTGGTTCGTGGTCGATTGTGAATTATCCGAATGCGATGCATTCCGCTTCGGGGACGCTTGATCCTACGTTTAACGGAAAAGTAACCGACACATATACCGTTAATTACAATTATGCCGATGCTTGGGGTTGTACCAATAGCGCTCAACAATCGGTATTAATTCGGTTTGTGCCAACACCTTCATTGTCAAACCATTATGCACTCGTTACAGAAAATAGACCTGTGTCGCTCGAAGGTTTGAATTTGATGGAAAATGCCACAATGCGATGGTATGCCCGTAGCGATGATATGCGTATCGCATCGACGAACAATCCGTGGACGACTCCCGATAAAGGTTCTATTGTTACCAACAAAACGTACTATGCGTCCCAGTTTGTTGATGGATGTGAAAGTGAACGAAACTCAACAACGGTTGGGATTATTCCGTGTCCTGTTCCGAACGTAACCATTGAATCCGCTTCGGTTTGCGTATATGAGTCGGCACCCGAACTGCACATTACGTTGGGCGATTGGGCAAATCGAAATGATAAATCTGTTGTCCGAGTGTATGATTCCGAAGGGGCGTTGTTGGAAACATTGAATCAGGATAATTTAGTGTTTACTCCATCGCTGTCAAAAGCTGGTACGTATTCGTTCTATGCCGAAGAATACAACGCCCAACCTTTGGAGGGTATTATGGCTGGATGTGCAAGTCCTGACCGAGTGAAGTCAACAGTAGTTGTAAAAGATGTGTTGCCGCCAACATTACGAGTTGGAGAATCCGTTTGCTATGGCGATGAGCAAACGCCAGAATGTGTGGCTTTGGGCGTTGGGGAACTTTCATGGTTCGAGGAAGACCCTGGTGATTATTACAAAAACAATCTTTCGGTTTCGCAGTATGCTATTGGCACGAAATATAATCCTCTTGACAACTCGGTTGGAACACACTCAATATGGGTTTTGCGTTACGATGACGGGTGTTACAGTAAGGCTGTCAAAGGGGAATATACAGTTAAACCTCGTCCCGAGGCTCCTTCAACAGAAGGTGAAGAGGTTTGCTACACAGGCTCGTTGTTGTCGAATAGCGTGAGAGTCACATCTGACGTCGAAAAGAATTCGTTTGTTACGTGGTACTTGACAGCGGAAAAGCAAGGCGGTATTGGTTTGGGCGTTGGAACAAAATATGTTCCGTATGTGGAATCTCCAGGTGAATACACATATTATGCAGCTGTGACATCTGATGGTTGCGAAGGCGAAACATCACCTGCTACGTTGTTGGTGAAGGAATTGCCGCACAGCCCTCAAATTGTGGGACCAAACCAAGTATGTACCTACGATGATGCTCCAACGTTAAAGGCGATTGGCGAAAATATCACGTGGTACTCGTCGGACAAAACAACGGTGCTGTCGAACGATGAGGTGATGCAAATTACCGATATGTCACCGTCAACAAGAGTATTTTATATCTCACAAACGATGAATGGCTGCGAGGGCCCGTTGACTATTTTTGTCCTCAACATCAATTCACAACCGACTGCGCCAAATCCTATTGGGGCAAGCATTTGTGCAGGCAATAAAAACATTCCTACGCTGTCAACAAACTTGAGCATTGATAAATGGTATGCCGACGAGGAAACAACCAAATATCTAACAACAGGTTACACCTTTACTCCCGATACGAGTATTGTTGGCAACAACGATGTGACGTTCTATGTTGTTCGCGAACAACGTGGTTGTGTAAGCGAAAAAGTTCCTGTAACTTTACGCGTGATTCATAAACCAACATTCTCAATCGGCGAAGACACAATTATCTGTGAATACGATTCGGCATTAACTATTCAGGCAACAGCCTTCGTGCCGCCAATTACGGAGTCGTCATTCGTGGGATGGTCAATCGCAAACGGCAAAAAATCAACTGCGTACCTCGATACGGAAGACCATAAACTTGTTCCCGAAGCAGCGAAAAATCCAGGTGAATATGTTGTGAAAGCATTCTACCGCTATAAATACGACAACGTGTCGTGCAACAGCGATACCGTCTCAATGAAATACACGGTTAAAAAACGCGCACGTACGCCGATTGTGTTCACAAAAGTGATTTGCCATGGCGATGAAATCAAAGATTTACAAGCACTTGGAAGTCCTGATATGACGTGGAATAGTTTGGACAATATTGCTCCTCCAACTATGCGTGGCCCGAAATATAAATTCACCAGCCAGCAGATGCTCGACACGGGAACGTACCGTTTCGAAATCTTCGATATTGACTACTACGACGAAGAACACGGTTGTGTGAGTTTGGCTGACACTATTTCGCTGACAGTCGCTCCGGGTGCGAAAACAAAATTGTTTGGCGTTGACAGTGTGTGCGTTGGAACAACCGAAAGCTACTATACGCAATATACTCCGGCAAGTACGTATTATTGGGATGTGAAAGGCGACAACCTGAACTACTCAAAGGATGCCATGTCGTCGTCGGTTCGCTACGTTGATTGGACACACGCAGGCTACGACACTCTTACTGTATATGAACAAACGTGGGCTGGTTGCGAAGGCTTCGACACGCTGTTTGTTAAGGTTGTGGAAAAACCGAAAGCAAGTTTCACATGGTCAATTCCAGGCTTACGCAACGTGGCGGAACTTGTGAACACGTCAGTTCAGGACAGTCTGTGGCGAAAAGTAGGAGATTCTCTGGTTGCGGAACCAGTTACCTATTCTATGTTGTGGAATTTCGGTCACCAAAACGAAACACTTGATATGATTGACGCAGTGATTCCATACGAACAGCGAAAACTCCCAATTTTGGAAGAGGATTATTCGTATGGATACAATTGTCCAATGCTGACCGTGGAAAACTCGTTTGGTTGTAGGGACACGTACACGGAATGTTTCTTTATCAATAGTAGTTCAGCTTTGTATATACCCGATATTTTCGCACCTGCTAACCCTGCGCTTGGCGTGCGGACGTTTGCACCGAAAGGATTCAATCTAAAAACTTGCGAGGTGGCGGTGTTCGACCACTGGGGCAATATGATATGGTATTCCAATGAAGTTCGTGACGGAATGTTTGTTGGCGAATGGGACGGACGCTACAATGGTAAAATGATGGAAGCTGGCGTGTATGTGTGGAAGATTGAGGCAACATTTATTGATGGAAAAGTGTGGGACGGGGTAGAAGTTGGCCGTGGCAAAAAGAAACGATATGGAAACGTTGTGCTGATGCGGTAAATGAGATAGAACACAATTTAGCATTGAACATTCAACATTACGCATTAATTTCATACCTTTGTGGCATATACATACAACTATGGATTGCGATAAACGGATAGAATATATAAAATCGGAGGTGAAACGTACACTGCAACATGCGGAATGTGGCCACGATTATTCCCACGCCTTGCGCGTGATGCGTAATGCGGAACTTATTGCCCAAAGCGAGGGCGGCGATGTTGTCACTATTCAGGCGGCTGCTCTGCTCCACGATGTTTCTGATGAAAAATTCAGCAATGGAAACACTGTTATCGGGTTGAAATTAACAGAAAATATTCTCAAGAAAGCAAAATTCAAATCCGCCGAAATCGCAAAAATCATCGACATTATAAAAAATATTTCCTATAAAGGTGGATTCAATGTGAACGGCGTTCCGTCGATAGAATGCGCCATAGTGCAGGATGCCGACCGACTTGATGCCATTGGCGCAATCGGCGTTGCCCGCGCGTTCCATTACGGTGGTTATAAAAATCGTGAATTATACAATCCCGAAATTGAACCACAGGATTTCGAAAATGCCGAGGAATACAGAAACTCGAATGGACCTACCATCAACCATTTTTACGAAAAACTCCTGAAACTGAAATACTTAATGAATACTCCAACTGCAAAAGTTTTGGCAGAACCCCGTCATAAATTTTTGGAACAATTTCTCGACGAATTTATGAAAGAATGGAGAAATGAATAATAAAATTCTTTGATTTCAAATTTTATTTCTATTTTCGCATATTCTTACACCATTCGGTTTTTGTGTGGTGTTAAGGAATTTATAAATCAAAATAATGTAAATATGTAGAGAAAAGGAAATAATAACATAATACCATAGCGTTTGCTATTTGTCTATTCGCAGTGAAACGTAGGAAATTTCAGGAATATGCAAATAAAGAAAGATACAAGTGCGATGCCCTGCTTTGCGGGCTACTTGCCTTTCTAATGGTGCAATTCCTACGACCACACTGCGAGCAAGTTTGCCCGCAGTTTTTTGTTGGTCGTATATGTTGAATACGAAAGGTGGCATAACGCAGAATAAAATTGTATTGCGTATGTTTAGAGTAGATTTGGCAAACGGGGCAAAAATCACCAACCGCGACGGATTTGAAATTATATATCCTTCGTTTCGAAAAGCAATAGAGGCGGCCGAAAAATATGTAAAAATACGACGGCTCTGCTATCTTGACCACATAAACCGTATGGACGACAAACTCCTCGTTCCCGTGAAACGATTGCAGGAACGGACGTTTGATTATCCCAAATTGGCAGAAATGGTTGCTCCATTTGGAGAAACAATGAAACTGATTCGTTCCGGACAAGTAATAGATTTTCAGGCATTTAGCGACTACATCAACGAGCCATTGGAAATGATTGAAGCGGAATTGAAGATAATCCGTCATTTAATTGGCTTGGAACGAACCGCCTTTATAAGCGACGAGGCTTATCAACTCTACTTTGAGGAGAGGAAAAAACTTCCGATTTCGCGACGAAAATTCGTTAATAAACTCCACGAATTCAAGCAACAGGAGATTCTGAAAGACAAGGACATGGTATTTTTAAAAGTGTTGGATATCCACAAAAACCAACCTGAATTTTTGAATTACCTTAACTTTGAGGAACGGCACGCAATGCGGCTCATAAAAAGTATGCTTTCGACGGAAGAGAAACTTTCCACAATGGAGTATTACATTGAAAGAGTTGAGATTGACGAAGAATAATGCCGTCAATTTTACCAAGATTCTTCAAAATCCCCAAGATTTTCAATAAACCTAAAAATTATACCGATTTTTGGGATTATAATCCTAAAAAGTATGCCAACTTTTGGGATTACGAGAAAAATATTTCATTTTTCATATTTTTCTCCAAAACGTCGAAAATCCGCCGAATTTGTAAGGCGATTTCTTACGCCCTACAAAAATTTTTTAGCCAAGCAAGTGTTTATACGGGTTGTGGGGTGAAAATATTTTCAAATCCTACATCCTTCCTACTCAAATCCGAGCGTATTCTTGCATTGTTGATTTTGCGCAAACGTCAACGGAGTGTTAACGTTAAAAATTTACAACAATGAATAAATTACACATTGGCTCGCTTATAAAAGCGGAAATGAAACGACAGGACATGTCGGTTTCGGAGTTAGCAAAACTGCTCAACGTACACCGTCAGACGGTGTATGATATGCTCAATCGTACCAACATTGACGTGGAACGGCTGAAAGACGTTTCGGAAGTGCTGCACAAAGACTTTTTGCAAGTCATTTCGCAAACCCAGACAACCGTTTCGCCCGACTGGTGCGAGGTGATGGTAACGGAAGATAAAATTGTGATAACTAAAAAGTGAATTTTTCTTACACCTTGTAAGAAACAAACTTACAGCAAACTATTGCAAAGCGGGGAAAAGAGTTTCATCTTTGCAAACAGAAAACAGGTTGTTATAATTGGTCGCAATTGGAGTCGCCCATTCACTGGCAACCAATTTTATAATGCAAAGAGTTGTTTTCTAACGTCCTCGGAATTGTACTGGGGTTTAGAAAGCAACTCTTTTAATCTACCCCTGTGAAAGTGAATTAGTCTTACTGCAGGTTACTATGACCAGGCAGTGACTATCGCCCCGACGGTTTATATGCGTTGGGGCTAAAGGGGGTTTCTTCTATTTGCACAAAAAAAATGCAGTATTTGATGAAAACTGCATAAAAAAAATGCAGATTCTCAAAGTGGCAATCATAGATACGCTTTAAGATGTAAGAAATAATCTTACACTTTGTAAGAAACTTTCTTACAATAAATTACACCAACATTTTTTGTTTATGCAGATTTTTGCAGAAGTAAAATTTAAAAACAAAGATTATGAAAAAAGTATTGTATCAATTAGTTGTTGCTATTGTAGCAATGGTAACATTCGTAGGTTGTGGAGGGAAAGACGATGACCCAGATTTTAGAGACGATTATGTGGGAACATACGAAGGTACATGGACAGAAGAGTATAGGTATTATTATGGCGAAGAAGATGGATGGTATTCGGGCTCCGATGAGGATTTCCCATTTACTGTTGTTGTCAAAAAAAATGGCTCAAATTCTAACGCTTTAGATTTTTATACAATTAACTCCGATAATACCGAATGGCGTTGGTTTACAGCTACTCAGCTACAAAAAGTTTCCAATGGATTGGCTTTTAAAATAGAAAATCAATCATCTGATGAAGAATATCCTGAAGAACAATTGAAAGGACTTGGATCCTATTCAATTGATAACAAGATTTTTGATGGTGGTTTTTCTACTAATACTGTTAAATTCGGTTTACAATACATCTACCCCGATGATGAGGAGGGAGAATATGAAAAATTCAGATTTGAAGGTTCTAAAAAATAACCCAAACAACTATCAATATTAAAATATGGAAAATATGAAAAAGATCATATTACTTACAACACTCGTTGCATTTGTTAGTGTAGGTGCATTTGCACAAAAAGAAAGCTTTAAGAAAAATACATTTAGTGAAAACATTGGGCTCCTTTCCCCAGTAGGAGATTGGGCTGAGGATTTTTACGAATCTGGAGTGTCGTTAAAATTATCGTATTCAAGAAATTGTACAAAAAATTTCGGATTCACGACTGGTTTTAATTTTGGACATTTCAATTTAAATGATGATTATTTGACCTTTGTAGGAGGTAGCTCGAATTCCAGTGGCCCAAGATTTTTCAACATAGGATTGGGTGGTTTGAATGACTGGGAATTTGGAAATAGTGGTTTTTTCTTGGGGATAAACTATCAGTTATTGCTCGGATTATTTCAAGATGAGGAAATAGATAGTCCATTATCACAATATTCCACATATGGTATGTTTAGAAACAATTATTTTCAAATAGGAGGATGTTTAGGAGTACAAATGTATAAGACCTTTGGGTGCTTTGGTCTCGGTATAGAATCAAGTTACAATTATACCACTCCCTCGGCAGAAAATTTTACAGGAGATTCAGGATTAATTGATTATGTTACTCTTCAATTAAAATTAGTGCAAAAATTTTAATAGTATAAATCAAAAAATATTATAGAAATGAAAAAATTAATTTACGTATTGGCAACATCAATCCTTGCAATGGGATTGATGATGGGTTGCTCGAAAAAAGATGATGTAATTCCTGAAGAAAAACAAAAACAGGAAGAACAGCAACAAAAACAAGAAGAAGAACAAAGTAAAAATGCTACGTTGAAAATTTCTCTTTATGATAAAACGACCCAAACGTATTTATCTGGTGCATATACAGTATTATACAACGATTCTGATGACGCAGTAATTGCGGTAATAGTGTCAAACGAGAAAGGAATAGCAACATTCTCGAATCTCGACATAAGTAAAACATATTATTTCGGATTGGAGTATGAAGGACAAAAGTATACGGCTGACGATGAAATCATCCTAGATAAGGGAGAAAACACTATTAATTACACTGTTGAAACTACAATTTTAACCATTACAGTAAAAAACGCCAATGGAAATGCTGTTTCGGGAGCAACGGTGCGACTATATGGGAATTCTTCTGACTACTCGAATGAGAAGAATATTATAGGTTCATCTCTATATACTGATTCAAAGGGACAAGTAACATTTTACAATCTTTCGTCAAGTTCAACTTATTATTTTAAGGTAATAAACGATACTCAAAACAATGAATCCGGTACATATTATAAATATTGTTCAAAAGGGGCTAATACAGTATCAACCACCATTAAAGAAGAAGTGAAAAGTGGCACAATTGTTTTAAACAACAATGCATCTGGTTCAGATGGAGGAACATATAAATTTGTTGTTACCAATATTACGACAGGAACAAAAACAACCTATAATGTATCTTCAGGATATAAAAAGACATTGACAGATATGCCAATAGGTCAATATTCCGTATATATGGAACAACTTGATGGTTATAAATTTTATGCAACCGATGGCACACAAACAGGTAATTTGCAAAATGGATATACATTAACGTTTAGTACGGGTAGTTTATAATTAATACATTAGTTTGATGAAAAACGGCAATCCATTTCGGTTGCCGTTTTTTATTTGAAATAAGAGTAAACGTATCGAAGGCTTTGAAAAAACAATCCAGAATCGGGATTGTTGATTTTTTTGAAAAGTGCCGAAGTATAGATTTTTTTGAGAGCCTCTTCTGGGGTAAGATGCTCTTGTTCAACAATAACAGACACTAATTCTGTTATGAGATGTTTTTTCATATACTGAAATTCCTCTTCCGAAACATTCAAATCTTTTTCAATTTTTGGTCAGACAAATAAAAACCTCTCCCGAAATCTTTGTTTGGCTTTGATTTCTGTAGGTCTATCTCTGTAATGTTGGTGTTTGAACCATGATATAATATCATAAATCTCCTCCGTTTCGTTTGCAGTATGTGGCGGTGCTGTTCACCATATCGCTGAAAGATTGAGTATGCATTACGTCGTAAAAATCCTCAATCAGCTTTATTCCTCCATAACGATACAGATATTCAAATGCCTTCTCCTCTGAAATTGCATATTGTTTCGCAAATTCAGCAATGAAATACACGATATATTCTACTATGTTGTATTGTTCTTGAGGCATACTCTCATACTTTCTTTTTACAAATATACACTATTTATGACTTTTTGCAAATTATAAAAACCCACTCCCAACGACGCCATAGTCGGTTGCCGTTTTTTTATTATCAAAACACCAACTTTTACAATTTGGTATAACTCCGATACGTTTGAGCGATTACAAAACGAATAAACTGGTTTTTATTACCAAAGTTCTGGTTATGTGTATTCCTTTCTTCAAAACGAAATGCAGATAGGTATAGTGGCTTAACAGCAATATCCCACCATAGGAGTATGCAAATAGTTTCTTAAACTTTTACCATTTGCTAATCCATTCTTCAACTTATTTATGTACTTTTGTTAAAAATAGAATTTAACAAAAAAAGAAATAGTACATAGAGATAGATAACATACTGACTTTGTCATCGTACGTGGAAAATTAGGAACTTTCAACTGTATCAGATTGACGAAGTAGGTCTGCGGTTTGGCGTGGACTTATTTTTGTTTTGCTGATACAGGTTTCCTAATACCTCCACGTTCAAAATGAATGTAAGTTTCACGTCATTTTTATTCGCAGACTTGGCTACGGAGGTTCACATAGGAAAAGAGATTCGCAAGATTATGAAACAACGGAGAATCACCGTTGTGGAACTTGCCGCCATCTTGAATCTGCATCGCCAGTCGGTTTACGATATGCTCCGTCGTGATAATATAGATGTGAAACGGCTCGTGCATATCTCGCAGATTCTCCAATATGATTTTTACAATAATTGTTTTGACCAACAGCAGAAATTACAATAACCGACATCTTGCAATCGAGGTAAGAAATCTTCCAAGATTTTCAATAAACCTAAAAATCATGCCGATTTTTGGGATTATAAACCTAAAAAGTATGCAAATTTTTGGGATTGCAAAATATAATTGTATATTTGTAGGTAAAACAAAAGGGTTATGGCACTTATAAAAAGACAATTGCAACAAGTGATTCGGGAACGATTGTTTCAAGGGAAAGCAATCATTTTAATTGGGGCAAGACAAGTTGGAAAATCAACTCTTTTTGAGCAAATATTAAGCGATGGCGACTTAAAAATTTCTCAAGAACAGATTCTTACCATCTATTGTGATGATGCGGAAAGTCGTAAAATCATAGAAATTGCAAATCTTGTTGATTTGCGCCAGATACTTGCAGGGAAGCGAATTGTTATGATTGACGAAGCACAACGTGTTCATGGTATTGGTTTGAAACTTAAATTGATAACAGATCATTTCAAAGATGTTCAATTGTTGGTGACAGGTTCATCTTCGTTGATGTTGCAGGGTGCGTTAAACGAGCCTCTGACTGGTAGAAAGTTTGAATATCATCTATTTCCCATTTCCACGCAGGAACTTTATAATGATGGTAGTCTTCTTCGTGTCAGACAGACATTTGAATCGCGTTTGATTTATGGTTCTTATCCCGATGTGATTGTGAGTGCCGCCAATCCACGTGATGTCTTAACAAATCTGTCGGGCAGTTATATGTATCAGGACTTGCTTTCTTTGGAGGGCATTCGAAAACCTGTGTTATTGGAAAAACTGCTTGTTGCATTAGCATTGCAAATAGGAAGTGAAGTCTCATATAATGAATTGGCACAAATCATAGGAACAGACAATAAAACGGTAGAAAAATATGTCGATTTGCTTGAGAAATGTTTTGTGATATTTCGATTGCATGGCCTGAGTCGCAACGTGCGTAACGAACTAAAACGGACAAAAAAGATTTATTTTTACGATAATGGCATACGAAATGCCATTATACAGCAGTTTTCGCCAATTGAAATGCGGAATGATATTGGTGCGTTGTGGGAAAATTTTATGATTTCGGAACGGATGAAATACAACCACTACAATCATCGTTATTGCAATTGCTATTTTTGGCGCACAAAAGAACAGCAAGAAATTGACTATATTGAAGAATCAGATGGAACAATGACTGCATTTGAAATGAAATGGAACCCTAAAAAGTCACAGGTTAGGTTTCCAAAAGCATTCCTTGAAGCTTATCCCATAAAGGAAACCGTTGTCATTACACCAGAAAATTATTTGGACTGGCTTCACTAAGTTATTTCCATTGCGCCGAAAAGAAAATAACATCTCAAATCGGAAGCGAAATGATGTCTTCACAATAATTTCATACATTTGCGAAGTTTTTATTACAAATGA
The DNA here is from genome assembly GCA_002371705.1 of Bacteroidales bacterium UBA3754. Taxonomy (GTDB): domain Bacteria; phylum Bacteroidota; class Bacteroidia; order Bacteroidales; family UBA1715; genus UBA1715. The sequence continues at coordinate 10,546 of DFGI01000065.1, read as the reverse complement.
ACACGGAACTGTATATAGCACGGAAAATTCTTCCCCGCAGAAATTCTGAGGCAATTTCGAATCCTATCGTGAATATTGCAATGATTGCGATAGCCTTGGGACTTGCGGTGATGATTATTGCGGTTTCGGTGATAGTTGGCTTTAAATCAACTATTTCGGAACAGATTTTTGGCTTTTCGTCGCATATAGAAATTGTGAATTTCGACTCGAACACTTCGTTTGAATCGCTGCCGGTTCGTGCCGATTCCACGCTCATCGCCGAGCTTCGCAATGAAAAAAATGTTGCGCATGTGCAGATTTATGCCACCAAACCAGCGTTGGTTAAGGTCAATAATACCGTGCGGGGCATTATTGTGAAGGGAATCGACGATTCGTACAATTGGAAATTCATTCAAGATAATCTTGTTGAAGGCGAAATACTTGCTTTTCCTGCTGACACCACAACCGACAATGTGTTGATTTCGAGAAAATTGGCTGATTTGCTGCAACTTTCGCTTGGCGACAAATTCACCACCTCGTTTGTCCCCAACGATAGTAATAAAAAAGTTCGGAAACGGCGGTTTGTGGTACACGGCATCTACGAAACGCACCTGAACGAAATCGACGACCGTTTCATTCTTGCCGACATCCGTCATATTCGTGATTTAAATAATTGGGAATCAAATCAATGCACAGGCTATGAGGTGTTTTTGAATGATTATAAAAATCTGGATGTTCAAAAAGAAACCGTGCAGGATATTGTTGGCTTTGACATCTCGCCAGACATTCAAAAACTTCGGGTTCAAACATTGCGGGAAACCACGCCGCAAATTTTCGACTGGCTGTCGCTCCTCGATATGAACGCATGGCTCATCATTGCGCTGATGGTGCTTGTGGCAGGAATGAACATGATTACGGGACTGCTCGTCATCATTCTTGAAAAAACTACAATGATTGGCGTGCTGAAATCGCTTGGCGCACAAAACGTCAGCATTCGAAAAATTTTTATCTACGTAGGCAGTATGCTCATTGGAAAAGGTTTGCTGTGGGGAAATATTGTTGGCATTGGCTTGTGTATGGTTCAATACTATTTTCACCCGTTCTCCCTCGACCCATCAGTATATTTCATGTCGTATGTGCCAATAAAATTGAATGTGTTTTACATTGTGGTGCTCAATATTGGTACATTTATCCTCACTTCGTTGATGCTTATTTTACCATCGGTATTGGTAACAAAAATCAGCCCGTCGGAAGCTATACGGTTTGATTAAATTTCTCTTGACACATATTTCTCTTTTCGGTACATTTAGAAAAATTTTTTCGTATGCTGAATATTTACAAAGCCTCTGCTGGCGCAGGGAAAACATATACGCTCACGCTTCATTACATCCAACTTCTTTTTAAGAATCCGAAAAATTATCGGAAAACATTGGCTGTTACGTTTACCAACAACGCCTGCGGCGAAATGAAAAACCGAATTCTCCACGCATTATACGAGCTTTCGTATAACCCTAACGCGAATTATATCAAGGAATTGCAGGCCGACGGGTTTTCGCTTGCTGAGATTCAGGAAAAAGCTTCACGGCTGTACAAGGAAATCTTGCACAATTATTCGTTTTTCTATATTGAAACCATTGACGCGTTTACCCAGAAGGTTATCAGAAGTTTTGCAAAAGACCTCGGCTTGCCTCCAAAATTCACGGTTGAAATTAAAAACGAGGAGATTTTGGAGAATCTTGTGAAAAATTTATTGATTCATTCCATCGACAACGAGGAACTGCACCAAACCATTGTGGATTTTGCTTTCAGCGATATTGAGGAAAACAAAACGACGAATTTGAAGAGGGAAATCCTCAACGAAAGTAAGATTTTTTTCAGCGAGCAATATCAGGATTGCATCAATGATTCCGAAGACCAACAAACGAGAATACAAAATCTTCGGAACTTGTTTCAGGCAATGGAAGAACACATTTCACAATACACGGCAACCGTCACGGAACTTGCGGGCAAAGCCTTGCAGATGATACAACATGCAGGTTTGCAATTAGATGCGGATTTTAAGGGTGCTTCCCGTGGTAAAATGTTGCTGTTGAGAGCTTTGCAAGACAAAAACTTCCAAAAAGGTCTTCCTATTGATGTTTGCGAGGCAGAAACCATTGCCCAATCAAAAAAAATACCGCAGGTTAAGGCTCTTTATACTCCTGAATTTCAACAAATTATGTGCGATTTATATGCGCTTGCGGGTAGTGATTCCGTGCAGCGTAAAACAATTCTCACAGAACAAAAAATTGTGGCTCACAAACAAGGTATTATTCTTTCGCAATACATTCTAAATGAGTTAGATACATACAGCAAGGAAGAAAGCACGTTCTTCATAGGATTTGCCAATAAATTTTTGAAAACCATCATTAATGGCAGCGATACGCCGTTTGTGTATGAAAAAATTGGGCAAACTATCGAAAACATTATGATTGATGAATTTCAGGATACGTCGAAAATGCAATGGGAAAATTTTAAGCCAATCATTTCCAATTTGTTAGGATCGTCTAACGATGCGCTCATAATCGGCGATGTGAAACAGTCAATTTATCGTTTTAGAAATGGCGATTGGAAATTGCTCCATTATCTGCATGAAGACAAAGATTTTGATTCTCAAATACATACAATCCTTGATAATCATAGAAGTTTGCGGAATATTGTACAATTTAACAATACATTTTTTGAAGCATACGCCGATTATGTGGAAAATAAGTTCAACAACGAAAACGGCACGCAGCTCGAAACTATCCGTGACATTTACAGCGATTGTAAACAAGGCATTGTAAAAGGCGACGGCGGCTGTGTGGAAATTACAATTGTGAATGGGAACAAAGAAGTCGCTGACGCAGAGACGGAAGGCCTTCTGTTAGAATCAATTTTCGACAAGGTTCTGGAACTGCTCAAATCTGGCAGAAAACCCGATGACATTGTTTTTCTGTGTTATCGCAACGACGACATCGGCGAATTGGTTTCGTTTTTCAATGAAAAGAAGAAAAATCCGGAATACGAAACCTATAAGGAAGCATTTTCCATTGTAAACAAAGAGGCATTGCTACTTAGTAATGCCCCATCTATTCAATTCATAACCACATATTTACAGAAATTGATTGAACCTGAAGGAAGTTCCAGCGAATCGTATTTCAACGAACTACTCAGTTTTCTCTATAAAGAAATCACACAAAGCGAGGAACTGCCCATAGTGACGATTCCACGAAATATGTCGTTGTTCGAAACCTGCGAAAGCATTATTCAGGAATTTCACTTGGCTAACGAAACTGAAATTCCATTTATTGCTGATTTTCAGGATATTATATTTACGTATTCTAAAAATAACAATACAAGCATTTCGCATTTTTTGGAGCATTGGAACGAAATACAGGATAAAACGTACCTGCAACAAGCAAATGTTTCAGGCTGTATGAGCGCATCAACCGTTCACCGCTCCAAAGGACTTGAATACCCTGTGGTGGTGATGCCTCGTTTTATACGACGCAGAATGCCAAATGTAACAGCCTTATATAAAACAAATTACAAAGATTTACCATTAGTGAGTCTTTCAGGAAATTTAAAAGAAACAACGTTGCAGGAGGAGTACGTCAACGAACTGTTCAATATAGAAATCGATTCCATAAATACGTTGTATGTAGCTTGTACAAGACCTCGCGAGGAATTGTACATTTTCGATAAATGCACATCGCGGGACAGCACAGCATTGAAAGTTTTTGATGCGATTTTAAAAGATTTTCCTGATGCTGCAATCGAAAATTATTCTTTCCGTTATGGTACATCTGCGGCTTCCAAACCAAGCAAAATACAAGCTGTTCAGTATTTTAGCTCATATCCGATTACGTGTGTGGCTGATGGCGAGGAACCAAACACAAAGTTGCTTCCCGACAGAAACTCAAAGGATTTTGTGGAAAAATTGAATATAGCGGAAACCGAACGTGAACACGGATTGTTGATGCATAAAATATTGGAACACATCACCACGGGCGATGATATTGCGCGCTATGTTAACCAATATTGTCCGCCAGAACTGTATTCTCAAGAAGAGAAAAACTCCATTGCTGAAAAATTGCAGATAAAGCTCCGCGACGAACGTGTGGCACATTGGTTCGATGATTCGTGGGACAGCGTTCTCACCGAGCAGCCATTGTTGCTGCAAGGTGGTTTTGAAAAACGTCCCGACCGTATGCTCATCAAAGGAAACGAAGTAACAATAATTGATTATAAATTTACCAAAGAAAAACCAACGAGCCATAAACAACAAGTGAGAGAATATATCAATATCCTCTCACTTATGGGCTATACCGCTAAAGGGTATATTTGGTATGTTGACTTAGACGAAATCGTTGATGTTGCCTAAGCGAACAATTTTGCAATAGTTTCTTTGTAACGATCTGCTACCACGCCACGTTTCACTTTCAACGTTGGAGTTAGGAAGCCATTTTCCATTCCCCAAGTTTCAGGCACAAGCTCAAATTTCTTGATTTGTTCTGTATCGCCGAACTCTTTGTTGAACGTGTCGATTTCTCTTTTGAAACGGGCAATGATTGTTTTGTCCTTAACTATTTCTGCTGGACTTGTATATTCCACGTTGTGGTTTGCACACCAAGATTTCAAAAACTCGAAATTCGGAGAAATAATTGCAGCGGCAAATTTCTGACCTTCACCCACAACCACCATATTTTCAATAAATGGCGATGTAGAGAAACGTTCTTCAAGAATTTGTGGATTTACATATTTACCAAATGCAGTTTTGAACAACGATTTGATACGGCCTGTCAAAATCAACTGACCTCTGTCGTTGAATTTCCCAAGGTCGCCGGTATGCATCCAGCCGTCTTCGTCGATTACTTCGGCAGTCAATTCTGGTGCTTTGTAGTAGCCCATCATCACGTTGTGGCCTTTACAAATAACCTCACCACGTTCAGAAATACGAACATCAACGCCATCAAGTGCTTGACCAACTGTTCCAGCCTCGCGACCATATTTTTTACGGTTACTTACTGCGATAACTGGCGATGTTTCTGTCATTCCATAGCCTTCGAACATTGTCATTCCTGCTGCGCAGAAGAAAGAAACCAAATGCGAAGGAATTGCTGCCGAACCCGACACAAGAATATCGAAATCGCCACCGACAGCGGCTGCAATCTTGTTGAGAACTAATTTTCTTGCTATGGCAAGTTTCAAATTATAACCGAACGGACGGTCGCTCTTTTCAATTCTATATTGTTTGGCAACGTCGATAGCCCAATAGAAAATCTTTTTCGACAGACCCTTCATCTTCTTTCCGTTGTCGTAAATCTTGTCGTACATTTTTTCCAACACACGAGGAACGCACGTCATCATTGTTGGGCAGATTTCCTTAATGTTTTCTCCAATAGTACCCAAATTCTGAGCGTAATAAACCGACATTCCAAGATATTGGTACAAATAAACCAACATTCGTTCGTACACATGGCTCAACGGCAAGAAACTCAATGCGCGTGTTGAAGAAGCCGACGGAATTGTACGCAAAGCTTTCAACTGGTTTACAATATTATTATGCGACAACATTGCACCCTTTGGCGTTCCTGTTGTTCCTGAAGTATAAACGATTGTAGCACAGGAATTTGGAGAAATGGCTTTCTTTCGGGCTTCAAGTTCTTCTGGTTTTTGATTTGCTTTACCCAAATCAATTAATTGTGAGAAATATGGATATTCTTTTCTATCGATGAATGTATAGAAATGTTCCACATTTTTTAAATCATCTTTTACGGCTGTGATTTTTTTCATCACTTCGGCACCTTCCATAAACACTACCTTTGCTTCGCAGTGATTCAAAATATACCGGTAGTCGTTTTCGCCGATAGTTGGGTAAACCGGCACAACCACAGCGCCAATTTGCATAATACCCATATCGAGCATATTCCATTCCGGGCGGTTTGTTGAAATAATGGCAACTTTGTCGTTTGGCTGTATTCCCAATGCCATCAATGCATAACTGATATTGTTTGCATATTCACGATATTCATCGGGACCATAGGTAACCCACGTGCCAGTGTTTTTACCACCTAAAGCTATTTGCTGATGAGGATTGTTATCCTTGTAATACTCAAGAATGTCGAATATTCTTGTAACATCTTTGAATTTCGAGAAATCTCTCGCTACATACTTATGAGCCATAGTTTTTGATTTTGATTTCTGCAAAAATCGTAGTTAAAAATTCTTGCTCAAAATAAAAGGTGTATGCATCCTTCCAAATACGCAAAAAAATCTATTTTGGTGTAAAATTTCCAATTGAGGGGTGAAATTCCAATTCGAATTTGAATGGGTTATTTCGTCCCTACGACTTTCATAGTGCGCAACTGCGCTTTTTGTTCGTCAGTTATGCGGAAACTTTCCACGGCTTTTTGTATGGTTTTGTTGTGTGTCCACGGAGCAAGACGATGCTGCTGCAAAATGGGCAGTGTCGCCTCGTATTGTTTTGCCAAAGCTGTCGCAAAATACCAGGCTTGCATCATTTTTATATAGTATTCATCCCGATTTATGCCAACAACCAATTTGTGGTAATGGGGCAAAAATGTGTCGTCAAGGAAATAACGCATCAGCATTCCTATAGCGAAACGCACGGTGTACTCGTGCTTTGCGTTGAGCCATTTTTCGATGTATGGCAACAATTGTTCTGTATGTTTGGCAAAACAGCGGGGCGAAAGTTGGTCGCACGTGGCCCAGTTGTCAATGTATGGCAGAAACTGTTCCACATTTCGCACGCAAATTTCAAAACTTTTTTCTCCCGACAAAAGGAAGGAATGGAGTTGATTTTCTTCAAAATAGCGATGCGGCAAGGTTTGCAGGAAACCCGAAACGTCGGTTGTTTTCAATAGATTTTTGGCAAGATTCCGTAAATCGGGTGTGCGCACCCCTATAATAGTTTCCGCCTTGACTGTTGGCATCAACGGTCGTTGGAACGCGGCGTATGCGCTATCAGCCAAGGCAAATAACTGAGCTTCAATTTGTTTTGTGTCCATACGTTATTTAAAACGCTTTTCCACAACGTTCCAATCAACAATCTGCCACAATGCTGCCAAATGGTCGGGACGACGGTTCTGATAATCGAGGTAATACGCGTGTTCCCACACATCGAATGTAAGCAATGGACAAAGTCCTTTTTGAATCGGATTTGCCGCATTGGTTTCCTGCGTTATTACCAATTTACCGTCTTTGTTAGCCGAAAGCCACACCCAACCAGAACCAAACAAGGTCGCTCCTTTTTTCTGAAATTCATCTTTGAACGCATCAAACGAGCCAAAATCACGGGTGATGGCATCAGCCAAGGCTCCCGTTGGTGCAGTCTTCGAAGGCTTTCCTGAAAATTGTTCGAAATATAAATTATGATTCAATATCTGTCCTGCGTTGTTGCGAATGCCACCATCCGACTTCACTACTATTTCTTCTAATGTAAGATTTTGCATATCAGTTCCTTGAATCATATTATTCAAGTTGTTCACATATCCAGCCAAATGTTTACCGTGATGGAATTCAATCGTATTTTTACTAATCACTGGTTCCAACGCATCAGCAGCGTATGGAAGTTTAATCAATTCGAATGCACTCATTTTCTTTAATTTTAAGTTGTTTCACTTTCGTAAAAATACAACTTTTTATTAAGAACGCATGCGTGTAGTAAAGAAATATTCGTATGAATAAAAAATATCATCATGTCCTCATAGAGAATAACTTACCTCTATTTCAGAACATTTTTACATTCGTTACTAATAATATTTGAAAGAACACCAATTGATGGTTGCTTTTCCTTTTTTCACATACGGACCAACTAACAAGCCCGAAAATCCGCCTGCAAGAAAATGGGCGTCCATTTGCCCGATTTCGCGCCAAACATTGTCTTTTGACGAATTGTCGTATTTCCAATAGAATTTGTACAATTCTTTTTGTGAATTGATTTTCAAATATACAACGTGGGTTTTTGACTCAATTTCAATGGTTTGAACTTGATTTACGCTATTGAACAAACATTCCGATTTTATAAATGCTTTGCCGTTTTCGCGAACTAAAGCAAGATTGTATCGTTTGCCGTCGTCGTGGTGGACGCAGATGCCAGCTTCGCCTTCCCAGTCGGCGATTTCAAGCTTTATTTCCGCATCCATATAATAATCCAGTTGCCGAACGCCAATGAATGCATCATAGTCGTTGCTCGCTTTAATTTCAATTCCTTCGGAAACTTTTGTCGCAACTGTCTGTGGTGAAACACGATACGCATTCCAATCGTTCGAAATTCCGTGTTCAAATCCATATATTACGCGTACCGAATTTTTTCTTTGCGAGATTGAAATTTCCGAGTTTTGCGGAAGGGTTTTCACGTTCATTTCTTCCGTAACGGTGCCGTTTCCGTTCACTGTTAACCAACCGTTTTTCCACTCTACAGGAGCAAGGAATGTTTCGCGGCCAAGCGGATAAAACGCCCACAAAATCGGTCGAGTTGCTAAGAAAACCATCCACCACGACCCATCGTGCGCCTGAATCATATCGGCGTGTCCCGTACATTGAATCGGGTTTGATTGCGCATTTTTTCCCACGTGCGAAAGTATTGGATTGTTCGGAGCAGGCATAAACGGTCCCCAAATATCGTCGCTGCGGAACAGATTCACGTGATGTCCGAATTCGGTTCCGCCTTCGGAAATCATCAGATAATAATAATTGCCGACCTTGTACATGTGTGGTCCTTCGGGATAGCGACCGCCAAGTCCGTCGGTCAGGTAATGGAACGACGAAATTTCTTCGCCGGTTTTCGGATCTATCATTATCTGAATAATATTGTTGTCACCTGTGCATTGCATATAGCAAGTGCCGTCATCTTCGAAAAACAGCGACGGGTCAATTCCCATTCGTGGATTTGTCAGCCATACGGGCTTGCTCCACGTTGAATCGGGGTGTTTGGAATGAACTATGAAATTTTGACCACCGCCTACGTTGGTGCAAATCACGTAGAATGTGCTGTCGTGGGGATTGTAACGGATTGTAGGCGCATACATTCCTTCGCCCTTGCTCAAGTCAAGACCATTTTCGTCTGTTACGGCATAATTTATTAGTTTCCAATTAATTAAGTCTTTGCTGTGATAAATCGGCAATGCTGGATTTTGAATGAACGAACTTGTCACCAAATAATAATCGTCGCCTACGCGGCACACGCTCGGGTCGGGTGCCATGCCCGAAATTATAGGATTTCGGTAACCTTGTGAAAACGCCGAAAATGTGGCAATGCAGAAAAATGAAACTATGCAAATAATTTTTTTCATTCTGATAGTGAGTTAATTACAGATTTTCAACGATTCGTTTTTTTGTTTCTTCCAATTGGGTAATTATCATATCGCACCAATGGTCAAAATCCTTGTCTTCCCGTTGGTATTCGGGATGTGCGAGCACAAATTCAATTGTTTTCCGCACACCTTGGTCAAAACGGACGGTTGCTTTAAAATCGGGAACCGCACGTTTGAGTTTCGTGTTGTCGAACACCACGGAATTTGCCTTGTCGCCAATCAAACTGCCAGTAAAATCGTAGTCGCTGACAGCCGCGAGAAATTCCGAGGGTACGTAATAGGGCTTAAATTCCACGCCGAGAGCGTCGGCAATGCTTTGATATGCTTGGTTCCATGTAACCGATTCATCTGACGTGATTTGGAACGCTTCGCCAATGGCGTGTGGATTTCCCATTAAACCGACGAAACCTTTTGCAAAGTCGCTGTTGTGGGTGAACGTCCACAACGAAGTGCCGTCACCATGGATAATGACAGGTTTGCCTTCCAACATACGTTTCACAACCTGCCAACTGCCGTTTTTGCCGTGTACGCCAAGCGGAATTGAGCGTTCGTCGTATGTGTGGCTTGGTCGGATAATTGTTATAGGAAATTGTTTTTCACGATATTGTTTTATCAGAAAATCCTCACAGGCAATTTTGTCGCGGGAATACTGCCAATACGGATTTGCGAGCGGCGTGCCTTCGTTTATCACATAATTTGCAAGCGGTTTTTGATATGCCGATGCCGAGCTGATGAACATAAATTGTTTCGTTTTCCCTTTAAAAATGCGGTAATCCCGTTCTATTTGCGACGGCACGAAGCAGATAAAATCGCACACGCAGTCGAACGACAGTCCGTCGAGGGCTTTGGAAACCTCGGCTTCGTCGTTCACGTCGGAAACCACAATGGAGCGCACGTTGTCGGGAAGAACGGAATTTCTTGAGCCACGGTTCAAAACGAACAATTCCCAATCTTTTGATTGAGCAATCAGTTTAGAAATGGCGGTACTGATAGTTCCTGTTCCGCCGATAAACAATGCTTTTTTCATTTTTCAAGTTTATTAGCAAAAATAAAAAAAAGAACGTTTGGACCACTATCGGTTCGTATAGAATATAAATTGTTTTAGTTAGTATGAATTTTTTCCGTTTACAACTTGGTGGAGTGAAATTTATTTATACTTTTGCAAACGATTTGAAAATCATGGCGAGGTAGCTCAGCTGGTTAGAGCG
>DFGI01000017.1 GCA_002371705.1 Bacteroidales bacterium UBA3754 | reverse complement strand
CTCTTCCTTACCAAGGAAGTGCTCTGCCCCTGAGCTACATCGGCCTGTTCCATTCCGCACAATGTTCTCTGCCCGAAAATTCGGACTGCAAATGTAGGTATTTTTCTGAAAAAACAAAAGAATTTATTTTTTTTCTTGTTTTCCTTTCATTTTTTCTATTTGATTACGCAGTGCTTCGGTTGCTAAATCGACTGCTTCCTCAAATGATTTGGCTGATTTTTTCGCAAATAATTCCTTTCCTGGGGTCTTAATGCTGATTTCAACTTCCTTGTTTTCTTCCGACGGTGTGTTGATTAATTTGAAAAACACATCGGCTGACTGAAGCACATCGGAGAATGTATCCAGTTTGTTGACTTTTTTTGTCGCAAAATCCTGAAGTTTTGCGTCGGCTTTGAAGCCTACTGATTGAATTTTTACTTCCATAATTGTAATATTTAGTTTCTCGGATGAGAATGTTTATATACGTCTTTCAGTTTCTCAAATGAATTATGGGTATAGATTTGGGTCGCTGCGAGGTTTGCGTGCCCCAGCAGTTCCTTTATGTCGTTGATGTCGGCACCGTTGTTGAGCAGATGGGTGGCAAACGAGTGACGCAACACGTGCGGACTTTTTTTGTCGATGGTTGAAACCATACCTATATATTTATGTGCGATTCGGTACACAAAATTCGCATAGGCCTGTTCGCCCGTATTGGTTACAACCAGAGCGTTGGTTTTCGCCACGGTTTTACGTTCCTCCAAATATTCTTTGAGCAACTCAACGCATTCTGGCAAAAGCGGAATGATTCGTTCCTTGTTCCGTTTTCCCAAAACTTTGATGCAACTCTCCGAAAAATCAATGGACTGCACATCCATTCTCAGCAATTCAGCTCGACGGATACCCGTTGTATATAATAATTCAATGACCACTTTGTCGCGAAGACCAGAAAAATCATTCGTGAACGTATTTTCGTTTAGCAAGATATTCATTTTTTCGTCTTCAACAAAAAAAGGAAGCCTTTTTTTTGTTTTTAATGAATGTACTTTTCGCGCAATGTTCTGATTGAGCTTTCCTATCTTCTGAAGAAAATAAAAAAAAGAACGAACTGCTGTAATCTTTCGGTTGATGGACCGAGGAGCAATTCCTTCTTCTGATAGCTTACTAATCCAAAGTCTGATGTCCTTGGATTCGATGTCGGCGAGAGCTTTTTCGCCTATATGTGACAAAAAATGGGTTAAATCGTTGTTGTACGATATTACTGTATGTTTTGAACTCTTTTTCTCAAATTCGAGATAGTTCAAAAAAGATTGCAATAATTCCTCATTGTGGGAATTATTGCTCATCTGTCAATTGCATTTTTTGTTTGTAGATAGCTTTGATAAGTTGTTCTCTACGAACTACTGAAGGCTTTGTGAAAGCTTGTCTGTTACGCAATTCTTTAACAACGCCAGTTTTTTCAAATTTTCTTTTGAATTTTTTAAGGGCCTTGTCTATGTTTTCGCCTTCTTTTACTGGTACGATAATCATATATTCTCCTTGTTTAGAATGTTTATTAAATGGACTGCAAATGTATAAACTTTTGAATAATGAGCAAGTTTTTCTTAAAATGTTTTTATGTAGAATTTTATTTTTTCATACTCTTCTCGCTCTAAAATATTGTTAATCAATAATTCATCGGGATTTGAAATGTTTTTCACAATGGATTTGTATTGCATAATTTTTTTTGTCAGTTCGTATGAAATTAACGGATGGGCAACAATTTCTTTAAACGAGGCGGTGTTTATGTTGATTTTTCGAATTGCTGCCGTATCTATAATAATGTATGCGCGAATCTCCGCAACTACAGAACTATCCAGAGATTTGATGTCGCACAATTGTTCCACAGAATAGAAACCGCCAAGCCGTTCGCGCCGTTCAATAATCTTTCGTGCTCGAAACGAACCAATTTTGGGAAGTTGCATCAATTCGGCTGTGTCGCACACATTAATATTTACTATGTTTATTGTTTTTGTTACAGTTTTCTTATCGTTTGTTGTTTTTATTTCGACGGGTTTGTTTGTCTTTGGTATGGTTATGAAGGGTTCTATTCGAGCATAATCCTCATCACTGATACTGTAGATTTTCTTCAAATCATCTTTTTTATAAAAATGGCCGCCATTGTTTCGATAGTTTATGCAATTACTTGCTTGAATGCGAGTTAAGCCAATCTCCAAAAAATCCTCCAACGTGGCCGTGTTGGGATTAATGTGTTTGGGTTGCTTGACAATGTGCGGCAATGTGTCGGAATTAAGCTGCACAATGGTATCGGTTTGTTCATTATAGTTGTGTTTTTTCTGTGGTTTATACACGAAAAAGAATGTTGCGAGCAGTGTCACAACAATTAATGTTGACAGGTTTTTGCTCAGTCGAATCCAGCTTTGGTTTGTATGTTTCATATTTAGTTAGAACGGGTAGCCTATGCCAATATTCAGGTTGAAGTCATCGGACGTAAGGCTTCGGTTGCCCCAGATTATGTGTGAATTAGTATTAGAAATGGTGTGTGCATCGCGGAATTTAACGCCGAGGTCGCAACGGACAATGAGAAACGAGAAATCGAACCGAAGTCCGAAGCCGGTGCCAACGGCCAAATCTTTATAGAAATCCGAAAAATGGAATTGCGATCCAGAAAGGTCATCGTTTCGAAACGACCAAATATTTCCCACATCAATAAACGCTGCGCCATCGATGAGCCAGAACAAATGGAAACGACTTTCTAAGTTCATTTCCAATTTTATGTCACCTAAATAGTATTTGAACGAATTTGTAGTGTCGAGATACGAGCCTAAACCAAGAGAACGGCTTTCCCACGCACGCATACTATTTGCTCCGCCTGCATAATATTTTTTCACACTCGGAAGACCGTTGGAGTTGAGATATGGCACTGAAACGCCTCCGAACAAACGATACACAAACGTAAGTTTCGGTGAAATCACATCATAATAGCGAAAATCGGCTTCTCCTTTTATATACTGCGCAAACGGCAGATTAAATGTTTCATAATTGCCAGCTGTATTGGTTTCTTTGTCGGTTGCTTTGCAATAAAGGAACATTAAGTTTCCACTCGTTTCCGCATAAAATCTAAAATATTGATAGTCACGAGATTCAGATGGCCGTTTATTGTAATAAACAATTGAAAAATTATTACAATAAAGCAAATAATCCTCGTAACTATATTTATAGTAGTTCTTGCTGTTGATGAAATTATTGAAACGGTCAGAAATATTATAATAACGTATGTAGCTGATGTCAATTGGATTAAGGTTGTAAGTTAGAAAACGCCGTCCATACCACGTATAACCAAAATTTATCTCAGTAGTTGGACGAGTGTAGTCGGGCGTTTGCAGAAAATTGTACTCAAGATGGCAATTGGTTTTTGCCCTGAATCGTTTGTTATCGCTTCGAAGATTGATTGGTGTGAGAAACTTTGGTGTGGTCAGATCAACGGCAATGCCATACTCCAACGAGTTGAAGAGCCGAATATCCTCATCTTCCTCCTTCAATACATTATTATATTCCCCCGCCAGTTTTAACTTTAAATTGAGAAATTCCGCACCGTGGAACACATTTCTATTTTTGTACGACGTATTAAGCGCCGCCCCCCAATCGCCACTGGTGTTGGTTCCCTCGACATCAACGCTGATGGATTGACGTTTTTCGGGCGTGATGTTTATTTGGCAATCGAGGTCGATAGTATCAGCACTTGACTGGAATTCAGACTGTTTGAATTCTATGTTCACCAACTTAAACAACGGATAACTGGTAAGAATCCGTTGTGTCCGTTCCACACGAAACAAGCTATACTGCCTGCCTTCCTCAATGAAATTCGCCTGCTGGATGGTTTCATCCTTTACATGTGTGGCATTCGTTGCCTTTGTATCTTCAGGCTTAGGTTCTTCGGCGTTCGGACGGCGGGGACGATTTGACTTTCCCGTATAGTTTTGGTTGATTTCGGTGCTATGAATTCTATGTTTTTTTAATGACGTTGGCGAAGTTTCCTTTACACTGATAATGAGCGAAACGCTGTCGGGACCGTGTGTGGTGTCGGCGGCAAAGAAGATGTTGTTTTTAGTGATGGCATAATAGCCCACATTGTTGCAAATCCGCACGATTCGAGCCTGTTCATCCTGCAAAAGTCCTATGGCAAACGGTTTCCCTTTTTTCAACTTCGATGAGCCCTGCGTTCTTGCCACTATAGCTGCTATTGTAGAATCGGAAATCTGGTAGCTCACGTTGCTAAGGGTATATTGTTCGCCACACGTAAGTTTATAACGCGCTACGGCTTTTTTTTCTTTCCAACCTCTATAAGAAATTGACGATGAAACGCTTGCATTATAATACCCCAACTCATTGAGATACAACCGAATTTGTTCCTCGTTTTTAGCAATTTGGCCTTCATCAAGAATCACAGGCGGTTCGCCCACTATGTCGCGCATCCATGTACCGAATTTTCCTGTCGCATTTTCAAAGGTATAATAAAAATACAATCGTGTGTGAAACCCCATAAAAGCACGGTTTGGCTTAGGTTTTACATAGTTGAGCATTTCATCGGTGTCAACTTTTTTTTCGTCGCTTGCAATTTTATGTTTAATAAGCAATTTTTGCTGATGGTCTTCCCAATGTCGCGTTACAGCACACTGACAGCAAAGCACAAGGATGATAAGTCCGTAAAGCACCTTAAAAAATATCGTTCGCGTCAGTATTTTGGGCATTATTGTTCTGTTTTGACAAATGTATGAATTTTATGGATTGTCGGAAAAATTGTTTTTGTGATTATGTATAAAAATCCATAATGAAATCAGCACAACTATTGTTACAAGTCGTCAATGTTGGTTGTAACAATAAGTTCGTTAATCAAAATTGAATTATTTCGCAACCACGAAGCACGAATACCCGCGCTGAATGGAATTATAAAATTGCACAAATGGAAATCTGCAAGAATTTCGGCTCCGTATGAAGTGTACACTTTATGTCCGTCGGCATAGGCGTTATCGAGGAACAAATTTGCACGGACTCTCTGCAAATACAGAAAATCGCCCCACTCCCAGTCGGGATAAAACATCGGGAATGCATAGTTTAACTTAAACGAGCACAAATATTCCAATGACGGAAACGCCAACGTGTCGATAAATCCACGAGGAGACTTCACATGACGTGGAAGAACGCTAAATCCATTTTGCTTTTTATATTCATCATATACATCGTTTAGCTCAAAACCAGTATAAATCTGTATTCCGTGTCCTAACTGAAATCCAGGCAGATACAGTGAGAGCTCGACGAAGGAGTTCATCACAAATCCCGTATTCGTCAACGTAATCGGTTCTGACGAATTATTTATGCCGATATTTAATTTCTGCCCCCAACGAGGATAAATCTCCTGTTTTGCCTTCATCCGAATGTTGGCGATAACCAATTGTTGCGTAAAAAGGTTTACCGAAAAATATTCCTTATAGTTATTTTTCAAATGTTCGGGACAAGAAATTCGGTCGTACCACGATTTTTGATACTGCAAAAGATAAATCAACGAGCGTTTATACGACTTCGACGAAAAATTAAACGGGAAATACACCCGACCGCTGACTGCCTTCATACGATATTGCAAATCAGCAACTTCGAATGTATTTTTCCGAATTTCAATCGTATCGGTTGAGTTCAATGTTCCATAATCGAATTCAAAATCGAATACAGGGAACAACCCAGAATAGGAAACATTGGTAAAGAAATTATGGGTACCAATTGTGTTATCCCACTTGTATCCAGCTTTTGAGCTCACTGTACCCAAATGGTTTTGCGACATCACCTGTATGCCATTTCCAAATTCCTCCACACTTTCATCATGGTAATTCATATACAGCGGCATCCAGCTGTGAATATTGACCGCGTGTAGAATTTTTGAGTAATATTTCGACTGATACGTAGTGTCGGGCATATTGGAAAAATCAACGGCTCCCCCCTCTTGGTTAGTCATCATTTGGGCAAGATTGTAGTTTTCCTTTTTCACCACTTTTAAATCGTGCCAACGGGCGGGATTCAATTTGATTTTTGCCAGCTGATAGCCATCGGCAGTATAGTTTGAATACACTAACGTGCTGTCGGTCACCGACGGGAATCTACACCCAAAGTCGCCAACAGTAATTCGCGAAATCTGCTTTGTTGATTGATGAATTGCAAAAATATTATCAACGCCAGAATACGAGGATGTATATATAATGTATTCATTCCAATATAGCGGCGAGGTTATGTCTTCGGTAGTGTATGGCATAATTTCGGAAAACGTGCCGTCGGCGACATTGTATTCAAGAATCCGCTTGCCTTTGCTGTTCAATCCAACCATCACGATTTTCGAACCGTTTTTGTTCCACGACGGTTGCAAAACCGCATCGTGGTCGGGCGAAAGAGCTTGTTTGATCAGTTTCTTTGTTGCCTTATCATAAATCGCGAGATAATAGCGTCCATCCTCGTCAACCTTCGCTACTGCAATCCGTTCGTCGGAGGGCGAAATTGCTGGCGAGAACACGTGGCTGCGGGTACGAATAGTTTTTCTTCTATGCCGCTCAATATCATATACATAAATGCGTGACGTTTGTCTTTGCGCCCAACGGATATTGTAATTTGTTTCTTGCCACACAATTGTTTTTCCATTCGTCTTAATCGCGTCCTCATTGGGTTTGAACGACACGTTTGCTATTACTTTTTCCTTTCCGTTTTCAATTCTCACAATCTGTGGAATTCGGTTCAACGCGCTCCGTTCGGCAAAATACACCGAGTCATTCAACTGAAAACCATTGATGTAGTTCGTGTAAACCGTTCCACTATGCGCAATGGTGTCGTATGGAGTTTGTACCTCCCGGTCGTGTTTGAGTTTCCATTCGTTTGCTTGGAGTTCAAACATATTTTTATACAATTCCCGCCGAGTTAGATTTGTTTTTTGGATAATTGCTTGATTTACAGGACGAATACTGAGCGGAAATTTTCCAGCCCGTTCAAGAATGCTGGCTTCCATAAATTGTCCATAATTCTGGCGTGTGTTTGCAAGCAAGAAATACCCCATTTCGTAATAATTTGGCACATAATCCTTATATGAACCAAAATACGCTTTGCTATACGAATAAATGCCCTTGCGGTAGGTTTGCGCACGGAGTCCCTGCGAAAAATTTGCCTGTCGTCCACGACCACTCGTACTGAGCGCCGTTTCTGTACAAACCGCATCGCCCTCGAGAAGCCACTTGGGAATATACAAACCAGTGACAGCTCCAACAGCTTGTTCGCCCAAAATATAATACAAAACCTTAGTGAAACCCTGGTCGAGGGCATTCATCTGCACCACGTGCCGAAATTCGTGGATGGCAAGTTCCTCGTACCATTCCTGCGAATGAGAATCCTGCGAGGGAATGGGATACACGTCCATTTGGCTCGGACACAACGCCACCGATGCATTGCTTATATTCGACTGATTATGGAGAATTACCGATATTTTCTTCGGCTCGTGCCGCAAACTATTGCTGCACGATTTATACACGAACTCCAATTTCTTGGCAAATTCGTTTGCTACAGAATCAAAACCTTTGGGATAAATTACCTGAAAATTGTCCGTTTTTATTTGCCGCCACAGCGTCCGAGTTGGCTCGGAGCCATTTTCATAGTATTGTCCGTAACAGAATGTTGTAAAGACAATACAAACAAAACAGCATACTATATGTTTGATACTCAACATTGTCAGCTGTTTTGAAACATACTATTAATAATGTCCCGATGCCTTAACGGTCTTTACGATTCGTGCGCCAATTTTATATGGGTCGCCGTTCGATGCCGGACGACGGTCTTCTATTCTTCCCTTCCAACCAGCCGTAACAGTATTCACAGGTATTCTGAGCGAAGTTCCACGAGTACCGACACCCCACGTAAAATCATGAATCGAAGCAGTTTCGTGTTTTCCTGTCAGCCGTTGGTCGTTGTATGCGCCATACACATCCATATGTTCTTTCACATGCTTGCTAAACTCCTCGCAGATGTCATCAAAAATTTTCTTATCACCACGGGTGCGCATCACGCTGTTCGAGAAATTTGCGTGCATTCCCGAACCGTTCCAATCGGCATCCTTGCCCAGCGGTTTTGGGTGAAGTTCAACATACACGTTGTATTTTTCGCAAATCAAATCCATAATATAGCGGGCAACCCAAATTTCGTCGGCGGCACGTTTCGCACCTTTCGCAAAAATTTGATATTCCCACTGACCGCAAGCCACTTCGGCGTTTGTTCCCTCTATGTTCAAACCTGCCTCCAAACAAGCATCAAGGTGTTCTTCAACGATTTCGCGGCCAAAAGCAATTCTCGCCCCCACTCCACAATAATATGGTCCTTGCGGACGCGGTTGCGTGCCGTCGGCTGGGAAACCAAGCGGCAAGTTCGTTTTGCAGTCTATCAAAAAATATTCCTGTTCGTAGCCAAACCAAAAATCATCGCCATTGTCATCAATTGTGGCGCGGGCATTGGTTGAATGAGGAGTTCCATCAGAACGGAGAACCTCATTCATTACAATATAACCATTGATTTGCAACGGATTCTTACAAATGAAAACTGGTTTCAAAATACATTCGGTTGTGTCGCCTTCCGCCTGCTGGCACGAGCTTCCATCGAATGACCACTGTGGGCAATCTTCGAGTTTCCCGCTGAAATTGTCAGCTACACGGACTTTACTTCTTAGTACTTGTGTGGGCTTACTGCCATCCAACCAAATGTAATCGAGCTTCGTTTTCATAGAAAATTATCTTTACATTGGCAAAGAAACGACTTTTTAAGTAAAATATCGCCACTAACACGAAAAAATTATCATTTACCGCTTTTGCAGTTGAGTCCGAACGGGTTACAAAAAAAGGAGAACGCATCGTTGCATTCTCCTTGGCTTATATTGAACAATCGAGATTCTATTTAACCGCTCTCGCCTGTTCGTATGCTATAGTTTTGTCCTGCACGCTCAACAAATAATCAATGTCGTCGAGGGCATTTACAAGACAATGTTTCTTGTAACCGTTGATTTCGAATTTCTCGCTGTGACCAGTCGTTTCGTTCGTAACTGTTTGGTTTGGAACATCAACTGTTACAATAGCTTGTGGATTTTTAGCGATTGTGTCGAACAATTCCTGTTGGAACGCTGGCGTAACAATCACTGGCAACACGAAGCAGTTCAGCAAATTATTTCTGTGAATATCGGCAAAACTTGACGAAATCACAACACGAACGCCATAGCCTGCGATTGCCCATGCAGCGTGTTCACGGCTTGAGCCGGATCCCCAGTTTTGTCCACCCACGATAATTTCGTGAACGCCTTCGCGTGGCGCTTCCGAAAATTCAGGTTTGTTCATAACAAAATCAGCGATAGGTTTGCCGTCGGCATCGAAACGCAAGTCGTGCATAAACGCGTCGCCGAAGAATTTCGGGTCACGCGTGGTGCTTGCCAAGTAACGGGCAGGAATAATTAAGTCGGTATTACAGTTGTCGATAGCAACAGGAATACACGTTGATTTGATAATATTGAATTTCTGTTTTGCCATAGTTACATAAATTTACGAGGGTCAGTAATTACGCCTGTGATTGCACTTGCGGCAACAACGAGCGGAGAAGCCAATACCGTGCGTGCGCCCGGTCCTTGTCGTCCCACAAAATTTCGGTTCGACGTTGAAATTGACAATTTTCCAGCTGGAACTTTGTCGGGGTTCATTGCCAAACAAGATGAACATGATGGCAGACGAAGCTCAAAACCAGCTTCTTCCAAAATTTTATCAATTCCTTCGTCAATGATTTGTTTGCGAACTAACCAAGAACCCGGAACGAGCCAAGCCACTACGTTTGGAGATTTTTTCTTTCCTTTCACAATTGATGCGAAAGCACGGAAGTCTTCAATACGACCGTTGGTACAAGCCCCCAAGAAGCAGTAATCCACTGGCGTGTCTTCCAACTTTTGTCCTGGTTTGAACTGCATATAGTCAAGTTGAGCGGTCAACTGCACTTTCTCGGCGTCGCTCAAGCCGTCCAACGTAGGAACAGTCTCGTCAATTGCGATACCAGCACCCGGATTTGTTCCGTAGGTAATGCGAGGTTTAATATCTTCGGCCTTGTACGTAACTTCTTTGTCGAACACAGCGTCATCGTCGGTTTTCAACGTTTTCCAATATGCCACAGCCTTGTCCCAATCGGCACCTTTCGGAGCATATTCACGACCTTTCAGGTATTCAAACGTAGTTTCATCAGGAGCGATGATACCAGCACGCGAGCCCATTTCAATTGAAAGGTTCGACAACGTAAGACGACCTTCCATAGACAAGTTGCGGATAGTTGAACCCGCATATTCAACCACGTAGCCAGTTGCACCCGAAGTTGTCATTTGAGCCATAATGTACAACGCAATATCTTTTGCCGTCACGCCTTTTTGTAATTCACCTTCAATGTTGATTCTCATTGATTTAGGCTTCCCTTGCAAAATACATTGACTAGCAAGTACTTCGGCAACCTCGCTTGTTCCGATACCCATTGCAAGAGCGCCAACGGCACCGTGAGTAGAAGTGTGCGAATCGCCGCAGACGATAGTCATTCCCGGCAACGACAATGCTTTTTCAGGACCGACAACGTGAATGATTCCATTGTCTTTAGTTCCCATTGCAAAATGCTTGATACCAAATTCGGCACAGTTTTTCGCCAAGGTTTCAACTTGTTTGCGACCAATCGGGTCGTTGATTACTTCCTGTTGGTCGGAAGGAGTATTGTGGTCGGGCATGGCAACCACCTGTTCGGGACGGAACACTTTGATTCCTTTGTCACGAAGCGTGTCGAATGCCTGAGGCGAAGTCACCTCGTGGGCATACAGACGGTCGATGTACAACTGTGTAGGTCCGTCTGGCACGACTTGCACCACGTGCGCATCCCAAATCTTTTCAAATAAAGTTTTTCCCATTGTTATATCCTATAAAATTGCGGCGTAAAGGTAATGAATTATCAATTCAGAAGTAAAACGAGAGAATAGTTTTTTATTGTAAAGAAACATCACTCGCCCAACGGTATGACAAACGATGGCATTCCCGCCGCATAGCAAGCAATTTCGTATTGTTGATAGGTGATGGCGATTCCGTTTTCTGTTATATATGGTGGAGTCGATGGCAGAGGAATGTTATATATGTCTTCAACGTCAATCATATCCGCCAATGCCTCTTGGGTGCAACTGAAATATTCACCCAATCCCTTGATAATCATCTTATTTAAAGTTTCTTTATCGTATTTTGAAAGTAAATCAAAATTATATTGATGTCCTGTGTTTTTGTTGAATGATGTTCCTACATAATAATATCCACCGTGGGCTCCTCCCAAAAACGTGTAAATTCCTTTTCCATAGGTAATTATCGTGTCGTTTTCGAATACTGGCGCAATATCGATGCTTTGTTCAAATTGGTCGCTGGGCAGATATCCTGACTCAAGAGCCATGTCTTCCTTAACTCTGTTACGTATGCTATCGCCGTAATGTGCGGCGACTTGCTCAATGTTATTCCAGTTAGCGTGTTTTGAATCATTAAATATGTCGCAAATCCAGCACAAAATATTTTGTTTCGCTTTTTGCCAATCTGGATTGTCGGTAACTGGATATGTGCAGGTATAGTTTGTATGCATCCAAGCTGAGTCGCCCTCATAGGTTTTTCCTATATAGAGAGAGTCAATAATTCGTATTGAGTCGGAAGAAAATTGTGTTGAATTATTGGATGCGTCTTGCGTCTTAGTAGAACTGACGTTTGAGCATGCAACACAAGTCATAATACCTAAAATAAATATGTAGAGATGTTTCATAGTTTGATTTTTTGACAAATATAGGGATTTTGTTTCTTCTTTTCCCCCATTTACCATAAAAACGTAACCTTGAGCAACACAATGGATTTCTCCCACAAAACGGACTATCTTTTTCTAAATTTATTTCAAAACAGATTCTAAATATTTGCTTATTTTTGTAGAAATAAAACAGATGTATTTTTATGAGAAAGTATTTCCTACCAATGGTGTGTATGGTGTTGTTTGCGGCGTGCAATGGCTCCAAAACAAGTTTCAACAGCAAGGATTTTGCTGGAAAGTATAAAATGGAAATTGCTCCTGATGCGTTGGATTCCAAGGAAGAATCGAATGCGATTGGCGCTATGCTCGGCAATCTGCTGATGGACGACATTCAGGTGGTGTTCTACGAAAATGGCGACGGCTATTTGGAACTTGGTCCTGTATTCAAATATATGCTGACAAAGGATGGCGGCGATGGCACGTTTACTTACACTATCCAACAGGATTCTTTGCTGAATGTGAAAATGAAAGGCAATGCCGCAAATGTTTCTGGCACACATATACTCCGAAAAGTTGGCGATGCATACGACTATATCAAGGTTATCAACCCGAAAACAAACGAGTTGGAGATGACTTTGGTACGCCAAGCAGAGAAGTAGCCGTTTGTGAAGATTGATTTGGAATGCATTGATTCCCGTATGTTTGAAAAATGAAAAACATTTGAAAATGAACGTTTTAGTTATATCAACAAGTCATCGAACGGTGAGCAATTCCGAGGCTCTTGCTAAAGAATTTGCCCGTGGTGCGGCAGAATCTGGACATTCGGTGGAACTGGTTTCGCTTCGTGGCAAACAAATTCAGTTCTGCAAAGGATGTTTCGCTTGTCATAAATTGGGGAAATGCGTCATCAACGACGATGCCCCTGAAATTGTTGCAAAAATGCACGATGCCGATGTAATTGCCTTTGCCACATCAATTTACTATTACGAAATGTGTGGTCAAATGAAAACGTTGCTCGACCGTGCGAACCCGCTCTATGACTCTGATTACAAGTTTACCGACATTTATATGTTCACCGCGGCTGCCGACAATGGCGAGTACGTTCCGCAACGCGCCGTCTCTGGCTTAACTGGCTGGATAGATTGCTTCGGACGGGCAAAACTTGCTGGTTCGGTTTTCGCAGGTGGCGTGAACGAAATGGGTGAAATCAAAGGGCATAAGGCGCTCGTTGAGGCGTATGAGATGGGAAAAAAGCTATAAATCATTCGTACTTTGTGATTTATCGTTACTCTTTCGTATTTTTGTAAAAATTTCAAACTATGGCAAAGATTGAATTAACGGACAAACAGTTTCAAAACCTGCTCCAACTTGTATATATGGGGGAATGGATGCTACAGGCGTACGAGCCAGCCGACAATGCGGGCGAAATTGACGAATTGATGCAAAAATTGTACGAAAGCGCATACCGTCAGGGCAACGACGATATTGAATTCGACAAGAAAATGGGTGGCTATGCTCCTTGCCAGGAATTTGAGGACGACTGCGACGTTGCCGTGGAACGCTACGATGAGCAGAATTTTTGGGAAGAACTAATTATCCGTATGGCAAACCGTGACTTGCAACAAAACGGTGGCGACAAACTTCCGCCAAAAGAATTTGAGAAAAAACAGAACGAACTGATTCAGAAATACGAGAAAGAGTTCGGGGAAAATGGCGTCAACAACCTGATACTCAAAAAGTAATATGAAAGGTCTCGTCCTTAAATCAACGGGAAACAACTACAAAGTTAAGACTGACGATGGAACATTGTTCGATTGCCACATTAAAGGAAAACTTCGTTTGAACGGCATTAGAAGCACAAATCCCATCGCGGTGGGCGACTATGTGTTTTTCGAACCTGAGAACGAGTCGGCGGGCATAATCACCAGCATTGCCGACCGCAAAAATTACATTATCCGCAAAGCGTCAAATCTTTCAAAGGAATCACAGATAATTGCGGCAAATATTGATATGGCGTACATTGTGGTCACTATTCATTCGCCACAGACGTTGTTGCAGTTTGTTGATAGATTCTTGGTGACCGCCGAGGCATACGACATTCCTTGTACGGTTCTCATCAATAAATACGATTTATTCCAATCGCCTGAAGACCAGGCTGTTATTAAAGAGTGGCAGGAAATTTACATACTCGCCGGCTACGAAGTCCTTTGCATTTCCACTAAAACAGGCTACAACATTGACGAACTTCAGAAACGACTTGTGGGTAAAGTTTCACTTTTGTCGGGAAATTCTGGTGTGGGCAAAACATCTATAATCAAAGCAATAACAAACAATAACGAACTCAAAACAAGTGAAATTTCAAAATCGTTTCACAAAGGGCAGCATACAACCACCTTTGCCGAAATGTATGAAACACCCCATGGCGGCAACATAATCGACACTCCCGGTGTGAAAGCATTTGGATTGCTTAATATGGAAAGCGAGGAAATCAGCCAATATTTCCCTGAAATATTCAAGTATTCGTCTGATTGCCAATATTATAACTGCACCCACTCGCACGAACCGAAGTGCAATGTGATTAAGGCTGTGGAAGACGGAAAAATCGCTGTTTCCCGCTACAAAAATTATTTAGCGTTTATGGACGACAAAAACGCGAAACATCGTGAAGCTCAATAATTTAAATTGAATAAAATGATACTGCGTGAAGAACAAATCCGCAACGAGGCGGTTTTAACTGTTGCAAAAAAAATTGCCATTGCGGCACGTACTGCGCCAAAAGGCAAAGGTGTTGATAATCTGGAAATTGTGATTCTCACTGACGACGATATTGAACGATTGGCACGTGCTATGTGCGAAATTGCCGAGAAAGAAGGACGGACTTCGTTTAAGCGTGACGCTGAAAATTGCCGGAACAGCCAGGCAGTTATGTTGTTCGGAACAAAAGTCCAGTCGCTGGGTTTGAATTGCACATTCTGCGGATTTAAAACCTGTGCGGAGAAGGACAAACAGCCATCAATACCGTGTTTTTTCAATGCGAACGATTTGGGAATCGCCATAGGCTCTGCCGTTTCGCGTGCCGCCGACAACCGTATCGACAACCGCGTGATGTACACAATAGGTTACACGGCAACTAAAATGAATTTATTACCTGATTGCCTGATTGTTTTAGGCATACCTCTTTCTGTAAGTGGGAAAAGTCCGTTTTTCGACAGGAAATAATCACACAATCATTGTCTGATAACCATGGAATGCACACAATCCAACCTTGGATGTGATGCTATTCAACTGCACTACAGATTAGTACGCATTGGTGAACGATGTTTCCAAACCATCGTTGTAACCTTTTTTGTACCCGTCCTTCTGCCCTTGCTCGTAACCTTCGTTGAAGCCTTTGATTTTACCTTCCTCAAGACCTGTTACGTACGCATTTTGGATTTCTGTGTCAGTAGCTCCACAACCTGCCAACGCACATGCTAAAATTGAAAAAATCAATACTCGTTTCATAGCTGTAAACCTTTATACAAAAATGACCTTGAAATTTTCAAATTGTTACAAGTACACTATGATAGTTTTCAACACTGGCTGTTAATAGACGGATTTTTAAGGAGTTACAAATTGCATTTTTTTGAGGGGCTTAGTGTATTTTTTACAATTTGAAATCGACCAATTCCTTGAATTTAAAAATTCTATTTTTGATTTCCTCAGCCGTAAGATTTTCCAATCCTTCAGTTCCCATTTTTTCGACGGTAAACGATGCCATGGCCGAAGCCACAATCACTGCGGTTTTCATAGTTTCAAAGTCGGTTTTGTCCTGTTGTGCTATGTAACCTATAAACGCACCTGCAAACGTATCGCCCGCGCCGGTTGGGTCAACCACGTCTTCGAGCGGCAAAGCGGGAGCAATGAAAATGCTATCCTTGCTGAACAACATGGCGCCATGTTCACCTTTCTTAATAATAACGTAGCGAGGTCCCATATTGCAAATTATACGCGCCGCCTTCGAAAGACAACGTTCTCCCCCAGAAAGTTGGCAAGCCTCTTCATCGTTTATAATAATAATGTCAACCATTGAAATTGTTTTTTTCAACTCGTCCATCACCGTGTCCATCCAGAAATTCATAGTGTCAAGAGCCACAAATTTTGGTTTATGGTTAAGTTGCTCCAATACAGCACGTTGCAGCACCGGGTCGCCATTTCCCAACATTATATATTCTGTATTCTTATATGAATTAGGGAGAATCGGTTTGTAGTTCGCCACCACGTTCAATTCGGTCGTCAGCGTTTCGCGTTGGTTCATATTGTCGAAATAGCGGCACGACCAAAACATGGATTTTTCGTCTTGCTTAATCTGCATTCCGTCCAAATCAATGCCTTTGTCTTTCAATTTTTGAATGAATTCCTGCGGAAAATCGTAACCCACTGCCGAAAGAGTTTGAGGTCTCACGAAGTAAGATGCTGAAAAACAACTATATGTGCCTGAACCGCCAATGATTTTATCCGTTTTTGCGTATGGCGTTTCAATGGCATCAAAAGCAACCGTACCGAAAATAATTGTATTCATAGACATTTTTTTTGCAAAGATATTTTTTTATTCAAAATTACTTGTATATTTGCACAGCTTTTTCGGAAGCAACATTCCCAAATAGCTCAGTTGGTTAGAGCACCATCGTCACATGGTGGGGGTCCAGCGTTCGAGTCGCTGTTTGGGCACCAGAAAATCAGAGCCGCAAGGCTCTTTTTTTATTTTCCTTCTCTTCTCTCTCCCTTATCCACATAGTCCCCTCACACGCTTGTGTATATGTGTACAAATTCTGTGGATAAGTGGGCAAAATCTGTCATAGCCTCAAAACGGCTGTGGACAAATCGGCACTTCTGCCAAAAATCAATCCACAAAAAATGGCTGCCGACGAAGTTTGTGTGCTCCGTCCGGCAGCCATTTCACTTATTCATGCTCATTTTTTCTTTTGTTTTCTCTTTTCGATAAACTCCAGTGCAAGCTCGGCGTTCCGCGCGGCGAGGTCGCGAAGCTCGGCGAGCAGGCCGGCGTTTTTCCTGCGGTATTCGGCGCGGCCGTCCCATTTCCCGCGTAATTTTTCCATCACCGCATCCGTCGTGACGTTTTGCAAATCTCCCGCTGCCGTCTCGCCGATGGAGCTGAGGAAGCGGTCGATTTTCGGATCGTAGGAAATGCCCACCATCGGCACGCCCATGACGCCCGCGAAAATCAGCGCGTGCAGCCGCACGCCCAACAATAGGTCGAAATTCCCGACAAGGGACAAGAGCTCGCTTGTCGTGAATTCATCCTTCAGCACGGTTGCTTCCGTTTTCATCCGCGCGGCAATCATTTCCGCCGTCCGCACGTCCTCCGGCACCTGCATCGGGAAGAACACGATGCGCGCATCCAGCTCCTGCGCGACGCAGTCCGCCGTCTCCGCGACCACCTGCTTGTAATGTTCCCAACCGCGCCATTCGCGAACGGAAATGCCGACGACGGGTTTCGCGCCGTCCGCTTTCGCCTTTTTCAATATCCCCCGCCCGATTCCGAGATCGACGGGATGGATGGCAAGCACCGGATCGGCGGTGACAAGCGTAGGCGGCTTTTTGATGCCGAGGCTCTCGATCTCCTCAAAGGAGCCGTGATCGCGCAC
>DFGI01000053.1 GCA_002371705.1 Bacteroidales bacterium UBA3754 | reverse complement strand
CTTTGACATAGTGGGAACAATTTTTGTCATGTTCTTATTCTTTAAATTCTTGTTGTGAATTGCTTTCAAATGAGTATCTTTGACATAGTGGGAACAATCATACAAATTTTCGGCTTGACCGACGAGAAGTTGTGAATTGCTTTCAAATGAGTATCTTTGACATAGTGGGAACAATCTTACGCATTGCCTGATACGTTTTATCAAGGTTGTGAATTGCTTTCAAATGAGTATCTTTGACATAGTGGGAACAATAGTGAAATAATCTCTTTTACAAGCATAATGTTGTGAATTGCTTTCAAATGAGTATCTTTGACATAGTGGGAACAATGTCCGCAATTGAATTTATCGCTCCGTCCGCGTTGTGAATTGCTTTCAAATGAGTATCTTTGACATAGTGGGAACAATTTTGCCCTCGAAAATTCTTGACAACTTGTGTTGTGAATTGCTTTCAAATGAGTATCTTTGACATAGTGGGAACAATTTTTATGTTGATTTTGTTGATGTTCGTTAGTTGTGAATTGCTTTCAAATGAGTATCTTTGACATAGTGGGAACAATTTTGTTTTAATCGTCTTGCGGTCTCCGTTTGTTGTGAATTGCTTTCAAATGAGTATCTTTGACATAGTGGGAACAATCAAAGCAATGGGAGTTTTGGACGAGGGACGGTTGTGAATTGCTTTCAAATGAGTATCTTTGACATAGTGGGAACAATCAAAAAAGGAAGAAAAACTCGCCGATATGAGTTGTGAATTGCTTTCAAATGAGTATCTTTGACATAGTGGGAACAATTTACTTGGAAACGCAGTACGTTATGATGCGTTGTGAATTGCTTTCAAATGAGTATCTTTGACATAGTGGGAACAATTCGCCTTGTCATTTCCAACATTTTCACTCGTTGTGAATTGCTTTCAAATGAGTATCTTTGACATAGTGGGAACAATAAGGAAAAATCAAACTCCAAACGTATCGTAGTTGTGAATTGCTTTCAAATGAGTATCTTTGACATAGTGGGAACAATCTGAAAATTGGAACGTTTCTAATTTGTGTGTTGTGAATTGCTTTCAAATGAGTATCTTTGACATAGTGGGAACAATCAGGCAGCCACAGACAACCAGCTTGCCGATGTTGTGAATTGCTTTCAAATGAGTATCTTTGACATAGTGGGAACAATTTTGCCCGCTTTTTTTCGCTTCACTCACTGGTTGTGAATTGCTTTCAAATGAGTATCTTTGACATAGTGGGAACAATCTAATAAAGAAGATAATTTGCAATATATTGGTTGTGAATTGCTTTCAAATGAGTATCTTTGACATAGTGGGAACAATCACGAGGATATGAGCCATACACGCTTGCGGTTGTGAATTGCTTTCAAATGAGTATCTTTGACATAGTGGGAACAATTTACTTGGAAACGCAGTACGTTATGATGCGTTGTGAATTGCTTTCAAATGAGTATCTTTGACATAGTGGGAACAATGAATTGCGCGCACTTCTACGGGAGGAGTTGTTGTGAATTGCTTTCAAATGAGTATCTTTGACATAGTGGGAACAATATTTTTCATAATGTTTAAAGAACATTTCAGTTGTGAATTGCTTTCAAATGAGTATCTTTGACATAGTGGGAACAATACGATTCGTGTAAATAACTGAGATATTGTTCATTACGTCAATAATTAGAATAAAAAAAGTTCCTGCTTTTTGAAAATAGCCTTGCTTCGGTAGGGCTATTTTTGTTCTCTAACGTTTCGGGAAAAAGAACTGAAGAAATGGAATAGAAAGAAAAAAGAAACGCTTATAACTCAAAAGAATCCCAATTGGGACTGTATTATTGATGAAAAAGGGTTTATAAGGAAATAGTTAGAACAATTCCAATTGTTGACCTTCTGTGGGTAAGTCTTTTTCTTTTTGTGAATGATAGAGTTCTATGTCGCCGAACTGCTTGTCGGTTATGCATAGAATGCCTACATCGCCGTGGGGCGGCAATATGTTTTTTACGCGTTTTATGTGGACGGCGGCATTTTCTCTGCTGGCACAGTGACGCACGTAAATGGAAAATTGAAACATCGTGAATCCGTCGTTCATAAGGTGTTTTCTGAAATCGGCGTATTCCTTCCGTTCCTTTTTTGTTTCCGTCGGCAAGTCAAAAAATACCAATATCCACATAATTCTGTATTCGCTCAGTCTTTCCATGCTATTCGTCGATGGTAGGGTAGAGAATTTTCCTGCTTTCTCCTGCAAAACATTTGTATAGCGATGCGGTTGTGGTGGAAACGGCAATCATCAACGGACTGCGCTTCCCTTGTATGGTTACGTCCAATACGGGAATTTCGAGCAATGCGCGTTTGAGTTCTGTTGTCAGTTCCTGTACCGACGGATTAGTGTCGTAGATGCTCATCACTAATTTGTCAACGTACGGACGGTAGGGCTCCATTATGTCGTCGGCAAGGCAATAGGCGTTATATTTGTTACGGTGATGGATTCCTAATGTGGGCAACATTCCCGAAGCTACCAACGCACGGGCAACAACAGCACGAAGAATGGCATAGCCGTAGTTGAGCAGATTGTTGGGAATTTCGCCTTCGCGGTCACGGACAAAATGGGGGTTCTGTGGAAACGCATTCTTCCAATAATATGCGGCGGCTCGGGCTTCCATATTTTCGGAATCGCCGCTTTTCACCCTGTCGGCCCAAGCTGACATATTTCCTACTTCAATCTTTCTCACATTGTGCAGAACTGCTGCTTGATTTAATATTTTTGCGGAGATGGTCTGTTGCCACAATTGCTTTTTGAGCGGCAGACTTGCTTCAATCTGATACCGAAACCGTTCCGACTGCGTGTAGTTGCCACATAAGGGAAGAAGCAGACCAACGGGCAAATGCGACTTGTCGCACGTAATTACCGCACAATTGTTTTCGAGTAACGCCTCCAAAAGTCCTTGTGTAATAGTGATTTGCGTATGGTCGAGAATCACAATGCCAATGTCCTCTACAGGAATGGTACGAACTGCATTTTGTTTGAACGAATCAGGCATAGTTGACTTCTCCACTTCAGGCAGTTTAATAACCAACTGACTGTTAGCCAACGACAGATATGCCGGATTGCTGAAACAAAGAGTTCGTTTAATCATAGTTTTTTATTATTAATTTCGGTGATGTTGCCTAATCGGTCGACTTTGAGTGGAACACAAACTTCTTTAATAGATAGTTTATCATCTGAAAATTCAACTTTATTAAGTTGGGTATACTCAACTTTGTCAACAATGCATTTTGCTATGTTAAATTGTATTGCATATAGCCTATTCCCTGTTGATGACACCATTTTATATATTCGATTCTTATCAACAACCTTTATTCCACCTTTCAACTCTTCTTTTGTCGGTAGATAAACCAAATCATTTGGTGAAAGTATAAACAACAATTTGACTTCATCAGAAATCATTTTGTTTTCTCTTAAATAAGCTTCAATATTGCTATACCATTTTGAGCCAAACTTTTTCTGGCAATCGATCATTACGTTCAACGGAATTGTCAAATATGAACGAACCACTTTTGGCTCTCCTGTTTCTTTGTCCTCAACATTTGTTGCAAACACGGCAAAGAATAAATTTGTGCCTTTGGCTGCTTCAACAAATTTGGATGGCTTGTTACCACTTTGCCCAACAGCGAACTTCTCTGCCTTTTCATAGACTCGCACTTTCAGAATAGGTTGATGGAATTTGCCGTTATTGAGAGCGACAATGTTACGGTTCATCTCGTCAATGCCATCGGGCGAGAAAGCAAGTTCGGGGTTATTGCCCTTTGCTTCCAAATGAGCCAATAGAATTTTTTGAATGCCCGTGTCGGTTACACTTTCTTCAATTTTCTTTTGGTTGAAAGAAATGTCAAGAGGTTTGCGCGTGGCAAAATAGCGGTCGTTTGTCTCTTTTGTGAAATGGTAAACATCTATTTTCTTAACATCAATATCCGACCATACATCTTTGTTATCCTCCACATATTTTTTAATGTATTTGGCATCACGGCCTGCTTTCAACAACTCTAATATTTTGGCTTTGAAATCCTTGTTTACTATCGCTTTTGGATTTTTCAATGCTTCGTTTAACGAAACCGTTTTTTTAAATCGCAAATTCACTTCACCAAATACTGTGTCTTTGTGCATCGATTTGCGAATAGCCCAACTATCGCCTCTACCTTGCTTCACCATCACCTTCTTGCCACTTTCATCATAATGCTGATAATTATTTGTGGTTTTATTGATTACGCGCAAGTTCTGCTTGAAGCTAACAATGATGTTTTCCAATGCCTGCTTGGCGTCCGTAGTGAACGAATTCCAAGGCTTCAAGAATTTATCAGGTACATTCTTTTTAGTCTTTTCTTCACTTTCCACCCAAACACCATTTTTGTTTTTTATTTTTTTCTTGAACTCAACTTCTTTGAAAGAACAAAGTTGTTTAGCCAATCCATGTTGTAATTTTCGGTTTTCAGTTTTTGCGCTTTCATTATTTAAATACTGAATATGCGACCTTGTTGCACAGGCTATCACAATAGCATCCATGGCGTGATGACGGTGGTCAATGCGTTTTTTATTGAACCCTCTTTGCAATTCAAGCGGCATAGCTGGTATTTCGTGACCTTCTGAGCTGATTGCAGTGAAAACATATTTGCCTGTTAGTTCATTCAATCTCTTGAATCGTGGTAAAACAATGCTATTCCAAACGTCGTTCATTCCCCAATCCTTTTTCAAACGGTCGGTTATCGAGCCATTGCAAGAGATTAGATTTTTTGAAACTGCGTCTTGCTCGTATTCGCCATCAGGTAATTTTTCGCGAACAATGTTTGATAACAATCCTTTTACAATTTTGCTGATATAGCGGCTATCATTAAGCTGACGCTCGATAAAATCATCGGGTATATCGTCCATCAACAACTTCTTCATCTTGGCTCGGTTGTTATTGTAGTGGTCTTTCACAAACTTCTCGTAAGCCTCAACCGACAGAATCTCAACCGTATTCCCTTGACTAATTTGAACTTTCTCGCCTTTGTGATTCTTGATAAATTCAAAACCAAGTTGGCGGTCTTTCAATTTATTTACTTCGGCTTCGCAAATCACTTTGTTGCTGAACGAATCATCAAAGTAGCGTGATTGTGGAATCACGTGCTCAATTTCGTAGGCATTAGTAAAGAGTTTTGCAAGCGGAATCATTTCGCCAGTATAAGGCGAACGGTATTTCTGTTCCAACCAGCATTTATAGCGGACAATATCTGACTTTGAAGGCTGCGCCGTTTTGGAAATCTTACTTACAAATTCGAATTCCTTATCGTCTTTAGTGAGATTATCAAGTGCATTTTCCTCGTATATGCGCAAAATATCCTGTTGGCTTGGTGAATACGGACGAACGTTTTCAATGCCCATTTCAGGATTCGTAAACTCCATAAGCATTGCTTTGATACGCAGGTTGGTATTTTCGTTTTGCAAAATATTTTCAGTCATCCGTTTACGCTTGTCGGCGGGATTTTTCATTTCTCGACCAAGTTCGACGTGAATTTCGTCAATCTGACCTTCTTTTCTCCAAATATCTCGTACGGTGCGTAATGTTTCTGTAACAACTTGTTCCACAATCGGATTCCGTAACG
Source organism: Bacteroidales bacterium UBA3754 (assembly GCA_002371705.1). GTDB lineage: Bacteria > Bacteroidota > Bacteroidia > Bacteroidales > UBA1715 > UBA1715. The sequence continues at coordinate 5,013 of DFGI01000053.1, read as the reverse complement.
AATGCTGTTTGAATTCCTTTAGATAATTATCAATGTCTTCTGGCTTGTTCCATTTGTCAATCTCCTTTGCTTCCGAGTGGCGGTCGTAAACAATGTAGCAAGCCAACCAAATAGGCAACCCTTTGAAATGCGTTTCGTCAGTCAAATCGATAGCCTTTTCACGAACACGATTTTTTATGTTCTCGTCATATTCTCCTGTGATAATTTTTTCGATTCGTTCTTTCGTTTTCGTATCAAAGGCGTCAACGCTCCAATATTTGCCAATTCGCATCAACGGAAGCAGTTTTTTGATTGCCTTTTCAGAATATGAGCCATAATCTTTGGCAAAGGGTTTGATTTTGCCAAACACTTCTGCAAATGACTCTGGCAAATGGTTCTTTTCGGCATACTTTTTCAGAGCCTTGATAATATCATTCTTGTCTTCAACCGAATAGAGTATGTGCCAGAGCTGCATTTCTCGTTCTTTAGTCAAGAAATTGGTAGCAATGCCACATTTGTCTAACCCTTTCAGAATCTCGGCACGCGTTTCGTTGCACGGATACTCCTTATCCTCAACGTAGTTCCAGCGATATGGATATTGGTCCTTATCTTTCTCCTTTTTGAATTTGAAATAAGAGTTGAGCAGGGTATCTTGCTTGATTGAAGCTCTGTCGTTAAGCCAATCGAAAAGAGCAACGTAATCATCTTCCGTTTTCAACAATTCAGCAGTGACATCAACATCCGTTTGAAGTTTCCCTGCTGATACATTTCCAAACAAATCTAATTGTCCATCGCTGATAGTTCTTTCTCTCTGATAAATCTTCAAATTTTGCACGAATTGCCACAACCTAAACTCTTGAAACAACGGATTTGATTTTGCGATACATTTTATCGGATGTTCAACACCGTCTTTATCAAAATGAGATTCGTATGGACAGTCGCTTATTAAAGACTTTTTGCTCTTCAATGGACGCTGATAGAACAAAATATCGTTGATGAACAAATTGGCAAAATCGGGTTTTGCTATATTGTTTCGATGTGCCTCGTTGTTTGGATAAAGTTCCTCGATACAAGCTTTGTAAAGTGTTTCGTCCTTGAGTTCTGGAATAAACGCCTTTTGCGCATCAAGAATCTGCTTTAATTCATCTTTATAGTATTTGCGTTCAACTGTTCGGACAAGTTTGCCAATAATTTTCTGATTCGGATTTGTTAGTAGGGAATCATAAATGTAGCAACCAACAGTTTTTTTGCTATTGTCAATGTCATATTCGGTCTTCTTTTTCAACAAAGTCCAATCATCTTCTTTGGGTGCACGGAACGATCGTTTTATGTTCCCGTCTTTGTCTTTTTTGGGTGTTCCATCTTTTTCAAGGTCGGTTGTAACAATAAATTCCTTGATTTTTCCTTCCCAATCAAGAGGTATGCGACTTGTACGGCGATAAACCATATCGTTTTCCAAATAAACATTGTACCAAACATCATCGCCTTTCTTTTCATCTGTTGCTTCAACACGAACAACTTTTTGTGCAAGAAATTCTACTATTTTATCCTGTTGTTCTTCTTCTTCCTCTCCACGTAGCTGATAATAACCTCGCTTTTGGTTGAATTGCAGTAAAATCCACGCAAGTTCTTCCTTTGTAAGTCTTTTTGACAAAGCCTTTTTCCGTAAATAATATATAGTCCAATCGTATGGCACTTTCTTATCGTCAGCTACAAGCTGTGGTTGATTTGTGGCAAAATCGGCAAGCATCTCGTTAAATGATTCTTTGAATAGAAACTCAAATTTGCCATCAATTCCTTTCGCCCATGCCAGTTTAGGCTCAGAGTGATTGATGAATTTTCCGTATCTGTCAATCTGCTTGGCGTAATGTTCGGGTAAAAAGTTCATCAAATTCAGCACACGCAACAATCGTTCTCGGCGTAGCAGGTTACGTTCCAACAGGCGGCGCCCACCACGGAATCCCGTTCGTTCTGCTGTCTGAGATTTTGTATTTCCTTTGTCAAAATCACTAAGTGTGGCTTCATCCATTGGTATAATTCGGCTTCCTGCCGCACTAATTCCTTTGGGTTGTAAATATGTTGTTTCATTTTCGCGACGAACAACGTCCGCATTCATCACCGCCCAACCTATACTATTTGTGCCTAAATCAAGACCTAATATTTTTTTCATTTGAAAGTAAATTTAAAAATTTGTTAAAAGTAGTATATTTTTTCGAAAAAACATGTATCTTTGTTGTACTCATTTGAAGCAATTCACAATAAGGATTATTCCGTTGTGAAAACATTAAGTTCGGGGCGACTTCGGTCGCCTCGTCTTTTTTGCCAGTTCGTCTGGATTTGTAATCCAGCCGCCATTGTCCCACTAAACGAAAACATTTGTCAGCACGACACCCCGACTGAGCCGGGCGGCGTTAAAAAATCAATGGAGAGAACGTTAAAAAGGCGTTGGTGCCTTGGTACGCTACGGGTTGTCTAACGACAGCGTGGCACTTCAACGCCTTTAGTGAATGACATTGATTTTTAGCCGAGCGGGTCCGTCGGTGGCTTTTCTTTGGGTTCCGTTTCTTTTTCCACAAAAAGAAATGGAACAGATTCTTCTGTCGCTGTAGACAGAAAGTAACAGAAAAAATGATATTCGTTGCGGTCGGATTACAAATCCGACCGAACACTTCAACGTCAGTTCTCAGTTCTCCAGTTCGGCTGGATTTGTAATCCAGCCCCTATGAACCTAAGGATTTGAGCCGTTCGCTGTAGCATTCCCCCTGTATGCATCTGCTCTGGCCGTGGGCTTTCCGTTGTGCTACAAAATCAAGCGCCTGTTTACGGTCGTAGTAGTGGCGGCCGTTGAATTTATGGGTGTACAGCGGCACCTCGCCGTTTGCCACCCAGCGTTTGAGCGTGCGGGACGAAATGTTCAGCTTCCGTGCTATCCACGAAGGTGTCACTAAGTAAAGAAATAATTCGCCGCTTTCGGGCGAAACGTTCTTGTCGTCAATCATGCAAGTATGTTTTAGGTCGCCGCATATCTGTTTGCAGACAACGGCGAAGTAGTTTTATACTGCAAATATATAATAAAATCTTCTGAAACCCACTGCTGATGCGAAAAAAAAGGTTTTTTGCCGTCGCTGTGGGACGGGGTCCGAGCAGGACATTCTACGTACCTTGTCCGACACTCCTCCGACTCTCCTCCGACTCAGGTCCGTAAAATTACGGAGCGGACTCGGACAAAGTACGGTTTTGGTACGGAGAAAACTGCCCTTTGTTACACATCCCGTTGCTGATTATGAGCACGTTACAGCCGTAAATGGACAAAGTGGACAAAGTGGACAATGTGGACAAAATGGACTTTTTGGACAAACGCATTGGCGGAACGGAGAAACGACATAGTTTTGCCTCCGAAACACAAAAAGCCGACGCTCACAGCCGACTGCCTTTTGTGTGGAGAAATAAAATTTTTACATAACCTTAAAATTTTTTTAAAAAATGGGAGTAATCAAACAAGGAATCCTCGGAGGATTCAAAGGAAAAACTGGAACGGTGGTAGGTAGCACGTGGAGAGGCATATCGTATATGCGCGGACTGCCCATAAACATCCACAACCCGAACACAGAGGCACAGCAGTTACAGCGTGCCAAGTTCGGACTCGTAATGAAGACGCTCAGACCAATGACGCCGCTCATCAACATCGGCTTCAGGAAGTATGCGGTGCAAATGACCTGCCGTAACGCGGCACTGCGTCACAACATACGCGCCTGCATCACCGGCACTACGGCCGAAAACGTGTGTGTGAACTGGGAACTGCTCAGCTTCTCGCTCGGCACGCTCACCAATGTAGACGATGCCCGTGCGGTGTACGACGAGGCAACCGACTCGTTTCATTTTTCGTGGACAAACAATGCCGGCAAGGCCGAGGCACGCAACAACGACAACGCCCTGCTGCTGATGTATAACGTAACCCAGCAGGACACGCTGTATGTTTCCGAAGGCGTTCACCGCGAAGACGGCGGAATACCCGTTGCCCGTCCGCGTCACTGGAAAAACGGCGACCAATGCCAGGCGTACATTGCATTCACATCGCCCGACTACGACACTGTGAGCAATAGCCGCTGGCTAGGAGAAGTCATCGTAGGATGATTACTTCGGGAAGAAGAATTTTTGTTTCGCAAAAATTCTTCTTCTCTGTTCGACTGGATTTGTAATCCAGTCGCTGTGAACATAAGGATTTGCAATCCGACCTCCGACCGCAACAGATATAGCATATTTATTTTGTTCCATTTCTTTTTGTGGAAAAAGAAACGGAACCCAAAGAAAAGCCACCGACGGACCCGCTCGGCTAAAAATCAATGTCGTTCACTAAAGGCGTTGAAGTGCCACGCTATCGTTAGACAACCCATAGCGTACCAAGGCACCAACGCCTTTTTAACGTTCTCTCCATTGATTTTTTTAACGCCGCTCGGCTCAGTCGGACTATCGTGCTGACCAATGTTTTCGATTAGTGAAACAAAGAAGTAATATTCTTCACGTAACGATAGCGTGGCGACTTTGCAGGCGAGCGTTAAGAAAATCTTTGAACGAAGCGTTAAGAACTCTCGGCTTGGCGGCGCGGGTTTGTGGGGAGCGCCATTCTCGAGAGTTTAGCGTAGTGAAATGATTTTTAGCGAGAATGCAGCGTCGCCGGCGTTCTTTGGTTACTTTCTGTCGCTGAAGACAGAAAGTAACAAAAAGAAAATGTTGATATTCGTTGCGGTCGGATTGCAAATCCGCCCGAACAGAAAATCTGCGTATGTCAATTTTTATTTCTTGTATTTTGCTTTTACAATCTCGTAAGAGTTGCGTGTAAGTTCCTGAAGGAGTGCATCGGGAGCTGTATTTGCCTCTACACCTATCCAATACTTAGTTGACAGATTGAATGGTTTGCCAATGCAACTATACTTTGCTTTCAGTTCTTCAATCCGATCTGGTTGACATTTGAGAGTGACTATGCTGAAATTATCGCAATCGAAAAAAGAAAACATGTGACCGTGCACGTAAAAA
>DFGI01000052.1 GCA_002371705.1 Bacteroidales bacterium UBA3754 | reverse complement strand
CTCATTTGAAAGCAATTCACAACCGTCTGAAGCAGATAACTGGTCTTGCAGAAATTGTTCCCACTATGTCAAAGATACTCATTTGAAAGCAATTCACAACGGGTTCAAATGCAACATCTTTGAATATGAAATTGTTCCCACTATGTCAAAGATACTCATTTGAAAGCAATTCACAACAAATATTACAATGAACAAGCAACGCAAATAATTGTTCCCACTATGTCAAAGATGCTCATTTGAAAGCAATTCACAACGAAGGTGCTTTGAACTACGGGCAGATTGAAATTGTTCCCACTATGTCAAAGATACTCATTTGAAAGCAATTCACAACTGAAAAAGATTTTATTTCTATTTGGTGTGTATTGTTCCCACTATGTCAAAGATACTCATTTGAAAGCAATTCACAACACAAAATGACAAAAATCTCCATCAGAAATTTCGGGGTGTATTTTATTCTGTTAGTTTCCGTTCGGACGGATTACAAATCCTTATACTCACGGCGACTGGATTATAAATCCAGCAGAACTGGTAATTAATTAAATTTGTCTAATTTTACTATGTCCCAAAAACGGGAAGTTTACAAACCTTTTTTATTTTTGTAGAAAATTTAAGTGTTATGAAAAAACTATTGTTGTTTATTTTGTTGTTGCCTGTCTTTGGTTATTCTCAGGAATATCACTCTACTAAACAGGCAGTTGTATTTGATCAAGTTGATACACTTTATTATACTTTTGATGATGTGAGTTTTCAGATTGTACAACTAAAACGGTCTGATTTTTTTAATGAATCGTTATATGTGGGATTTGAACTGAATATGTATGTCGGTTCTAATATGTATTCTTATGATATTTATTCTACATCACCAGATGATGATGAACTTGGTAAGAAGTTTGAATGTTTTGATAAGGTTTTTCAGAATAAGATAGATTTCATCATGTCTGATGATAATTGTATTTATGTGAGGTCTTATAAGGCTTTGAATAGGCGAAAATATAAGGTTGTAAAGATTGTCAAGTATTTTTTATAGGTTGTTGAAAATGTCGCCAATTCGGTTTTAATGTCCTATATTTTCTATTCGGGCGGATTGCAAATCCAGCCGAACAAGGGAAGTTAGAAAAGTTGTTGGGGGAAGTGGAGAAGTTGAAATAATAGGTGTTTATGGATATTATAGAGCAGAAAATACAAAAATTAGAGAGTTTAGCGGAAAACTACACAAAAAAGAGAATTCAAAGGGCATTTGACAAGGTTCAACAAAGTTGTTTCTCTGAATGGCAAAAGGCAACGCAAGCCTTTTTCTTGGAATATTTAGGTCGAGACCATATTTATTACAAAAAGATAAGGTGTCTTACTGCCGATAAAAATACACTTACCCTCAGCAACGAATTTGATAAATTTCAACCAATTTGTACCGAGGTTTATACTCTTGCAAGAAAAAAGATAAAGCAAATAGGTATAGAGCCTAAAAATTTTCAATCAAGCAATAAAGTTTTTATTGTTCACGGTCACGATAAAACTATGAAAACAGCTGTGAAAAAATACATAGTATCGTTAGGATTGAAACCAATAATATTGAGTGAGAGGGCAAACAGGAATATGACAATTTTAGAAAAACTGCAAAACGAAGCCAAAGACATTGGTTTTGCCGTTGTTCTCTATACTCCTTGTGACGAAGGACGTGAGTTCGGTTCAAATACAGGACTGACACGAAGAGCACGCGAAAATGTAGTGTTGGAATTGGGTTACTTTTCAGCATTGCTACCTAAAAAAGTTGCCATTTTATTAAAACGTCCGAAAAACGTGTCGTTTGATTTTCCCAATGATTTTAAGGGCATTGGATATATAGAATATCCTAAACCCGATTGGAAAGAGAAGTTGAAAGAAGAGTTTAAGGCGGCTCATATACTATCTTAATATTTGAACATTTGCTTTTCCGTAAATGTTTGTACATTAGCGCTGAAAAAATCCAATTATGGAAGATAAAATCATACTATCGGGCTTGACGCTGGCTCAAATACAGAGCAAAGCGCAGTATATACTTGAAACAGAAGTGAAGCCACGTTCCGAGTTGTTTCGGATTCGCAAGCGAGAAGGTCGTTTAAGCAAAGAAGTAATGGATCTTATAAAACAACAAAATGCCTGAACTAACCAAACATGGAATACACTATTTCTATTCAAAAAGACGCAAAGAGTGGTTGGTATTGCGGACAATGTGTGCAATTGCCTGCTGCAATTTCCCAGGGTGAGACATTGAACGAACTTATGGAAAACATGAAAGATGCAATTTCTCTTGTACTTGAACATAACAAGGAACAATAATCTACTACCCTTTAGAATACCTGTTATAGGTAATAATTAATCTTTGTTTCACTATACGACAACATTTGTCAGCACGACAGTCCGACTGAGCCGGGCGGCGTTAAAAAAATCAATGGAGAGAACGTTAAAAAGGCGTTGGTGCCTTGGTACGCTACGGGTTGTCTAACGATAGCGCGGCACTTCAACGCCTTTAGTGAGCGACATTGATTTTTAGCCGAGCGGGTCCGTCTTGAACTTTTTGGTTACTTTTTCTTTCAAGAGAAAAAGTAACAGAAAAATACATCTGTTCGGTCGGATTTGCTCTGTGTTCGGGCTATAATGGAATCCTCACTATTTGGATTCTCATACGTTACGACCTTTTCCATATTGCAAAATATGAAAAACTCACTACATTTGCTTGAAATATTACAGAATTATGACCTACATTTTTTTGTTATTTTACACACTGTTTTACGTATGTCTGGTGATACCTGTGTTCTGCATTGGTGCGTTGTTTAACGCAAAAATGCGTGAAGGACTGATTGGAAGAATCACACAACCAAAACGAATTCGAAAATTCGCAAAAGAAAACGCCAACGAACAAATTGTTTTTTTTCATAGTGCGTCGGTTGGAGAATGGGAACAATCCATACAAATAATAAAAGCACTGAAAAAATCACATCCAAACCTAAAAATCGTTGCATCGTTTTTTTCGCCGTCGGGGATGAACCACGGGCGCAAGGAAGATGTTGATTTATCGCTGTATTTGCCGTTTGATGTGTGCATCACAAATTTTATCTTTTTCAAACGGCTGAAACCCAAAGCGTGGGTGATAGCAAAATACGATGTGTGGCCAGGAATTATTTTAGCGGCGCATTGGGCAAACGTGCCTGTATTGCTCTGCTCGGCGGAATTGGCGGAAGATTCGATGCGCTACAAAGGTGTGAATGCCATTATCAACCGATTGTTCTACAAATATATAACGTATATCCTTCCCGTTTCGGAAGACTACAAACAGCGGTTCTTGAATATTTTCCCATATGAAAACCGTCTTGAAGTGGTTGGCGATGCCCGTTACGACCAAATTATTGCAAAAGCGGAAGCTGTTATGCAACAACCTGACGTTCAGTTGTTTGAAAACCCACTACCAATAACATTCATTGGTGGAAGTTTGTGGCCAGCCGACGAAAAACATTTGTTTCCTGCGTTGCTACGGGTTTTCAAGGAACACGACAATCTACAATTGCTTTTAGTTCCCCACGAACTGCACGAAGCACACATTCAAGCAATAGAACAAACATTCCGTCAGGAAGGAATTGAAACTCAGCGATATACTGATTTTGCAAATACAGGAAACGGCAAAACCACGTGCAGAGTTGCCATCATAAACACAATTGGAATGCTGGCTAAACTTTACAAAAACACCGACATCGCATACGTTGGCGGAGCATTTTCCACTGGCGTTCACAATGTTGCAGAACCGTCAGCATTTGCAAATCCAGTACTATTTGGACCAAAGCACATCAATTCCTATGAGGCACTACAATTAAAGAATGTTGCTGGCGGATTTCCTATAACAAACGAAGAGGAATGTTACAACATTCTTTCAAAACTCGTTGATGATGAGAAATTTAGAAAAGAATCTGGACGGAAAAACCACGATTTTCTCTACGCAAGTAAAGGTGCATCCGAGAAGATTGTAAAACGTTTGCAAGAATTTTTATAACGCACAATGAATCGAAGAAAAGTGTTGTTTTTGAGCGCATGGTATCCTCATCGCTACGATGCGATGGCAGGATTATTTGTACAAAAACACGCTTTGGCCGCTTCCCGCTATACAGATGTATGCGTGTTATTCTTACTTGCCGACAAAAACATAACTGATTATGAGATAGTTACGAATAAAAATCAGGGAGTTCTCGAAACAATTGTCTATTATCCGAAAAAAGTTGGATTGTTGCGAAAAATTGTCACATATTTTCGTGCATTCCAAAAAGGCTACGCACACGTTTTGTCAAACTGGGGGAAGCCAAAAGTTACTCACGCACATATACTTACACGAACAGGATTTCTGGCATATCTTTTAAAGAAAAAATATGGAATCCCCTATATTATTACCGAACAATGGTCTCGGTATTTGCCTGAAAAGCAAACATATACAGGATTTTTGAGAAAACATCTCAGCCAAACGGTTGTACGAAATGCGGAATGTTTATTGCCTGTTTCCCAAACATTGGCAGACGCAATGCAATGCGTTGGTTTACAAGCAAAACGGACTATTTGCGTAGGAAATGTTGTTGATGATTTTTTCTATGTGCCGCAAGAAAAACAACCACGAACAAAAAGACGGATTCTGCACGTTTCCTGCTTTGACGAATCAGCAAAGAATATTCGTGGCATATTGCGAGCCGTCCAACGGCTGTCAGATGAACGATTTGATTTTGAGCTTATTATAATAGGTACGGGTCCCGATTTCAAACAGATTCACAAAGAAGCTCAAAATTTAATGTTGAATTCAGTTATCCGTTTTGTCGGCGAGCAAACGCCACAACAAGTGAGCGACTGGATGCACCAAAGCGATTTTTTCGTACTATTTTCCAACTATGAAACATTTGCAACGGTGATTCCCGAAGCGCTGGCGAGCGGAATTCCAGTGGTTTCATCGCAGGTTGGCATTGCTCCTCAGTTAGTTACGCAAGAAACTGGCATTTTGGTTTCTGTAGGCGACGAAGATGGATTGTACTCCGCACTACAATGGATGCTCAATAACTTCCAAAATTTTGATAGTGAGAAACTTCGCCAATATGCGCTGCCATTCTCAAGCCAGCAAATTGGTCTGCAACTACGAAATTGCTATAAATCCGCAACTGTCCGTTCGTAGTTGAAAATCAAACTGATATACCAAATCAACTGCGCACAAATACTCACCGTGCTACCGATGCAATAGCCTACAATTGCATTGAAGAAACTTTGAGTGTAAATTCCAAATCCAAGCCCGGCTAATCGGGTCAAAACCAAGAGTATTTCAAAAAACAGCCCGATTTTTTGTTTTTGAAAAATATCAGAGATATAACAAATTGGAGCCACTAAAAAAGAGACCGCTAACCAACAGAGCATCAGTCGAATATACTCACCTGTTTCGTGCCAATTCTCCCCTAAAAGAATGTCTATAACCGAAGGCAACAAAAAATACAACAACGCAAAACATGGTATAATAATGTATATGGATGTTCTCAAAAATGTAAAGATTTGCGGTTTTATTGATGTCCGGTTTTGAACTTGCTCTGAAGTTTTTTGGAAAAGAACTTGGTACAATGAACTGGAAATCATATTGATAGGCTTAAATGCAAGCGTAAGTGCCATACCGAAAAATCCAATTTCAGTTAAACCAAAGTACGGCGTGAGTATGAATATCGGCATAGTTCCGCTGAAATAGTTTATAATCGCCCGTGGCAACGAGTATTTCGGGAAATTGGAATATTCCTTGAACATTGTGGACAACGGCGATGGTTTACAAGAAAAAAGTGGCTTTATACTTGATTTCCACGTGGTTGCAAGGCTCATTCCCAATGCTATGAACGGCGATACAATTGCAGAAAGAATCAAACCCCCGTTCAAAAATCCAACGAATCCGAAACCACATTTTGCCGCCGCGTTTGTCAAACATTGCGTGACTTGATATGTGCCAATTTCGCCAAAACGTTTATTCCTTGTGTACCAATAATTTAAGAGTGTCCACATTCCCGAAAGCAGTACAAAAATAGGAATCGCCCAATACCATTCCGCCAAATTCGGCGCATTGAACCAACCAGAGATAGTTTCCGAAAACGGAATTGTGCAGACCAATAAACCCACAACCACCAATGTGATTAATCCACCAATATGAACACACGAAATTGCCTTTTCTTCGGATTTCGGAAGCAAAATGGCATACTGGAATTCTGCCGTGGCAAACAACGACAGCACGCCCGCAATGCTCAAAAATAAATTTATCAATCCAAAATCTTCGGGACTATATAAACGTGTGAGAATTGGATAAACAAGCAAACCGATAATTTGCACTATAATACTGGCACTGAGAAGTTTAGCCGAATTTTTTATAATTTCGGATGAAACGAAACCTTTTATTTCCTGCCAAACACTCATTGTCTGTTTTATAATGTGACTTCGACAAGCTCAGTCACCCGTTATTCCATAAGCCTCTCCGCCATTAGAAACACTTTATTAGTTATTTGGTCGTTGAGCCCGTCGAGACGGCAATTCTTATTTCTTAACCAACTCTGAATCAACTACTTTAAATAGTTTGTCGCCACGACGAATTTTTTCCGTTTTCATTGAAAACAATTCACCTTTGACAGTCTTTTCCACTGTTTTCAAATCAACACGTATGTCGTTGGCGGTCATTTCGATAACGCCAGTCGTAGGACCAGTGATGAGAATCTCGTCGCCCTGACAAAGTTCGTCGGACTGCATCAAAAATTCCGCAACATTCAGATTTGAGAAATAGTTGGTGCACTTGCCTATGGCAATTTTCGTCTTTGTGGCGCTACTGCCGTAGTGACGGCTCCACTCGCCAAGTCGTTGACCTAAATAATAGCCATTCCAAAAGCCACGGTTGAAAACCCGCGAAAGGCGTTCTTTCCACGCTGCAACTTTTTGCTCCGTGTTGTCGGCATAGGTTCCGGCGATAATTTCTTCAATCGCTTGATTGTAGCATTCCACCACGGTTTTCACGTATTCCGCACTACGGGCACGACCTTCGATTTTCAGCACACGCACGCCAGCGTCAATCAATTCGTCAAGAAAACCAATTGTACAAAGATCTTTGGGCGACATAATATATTCGTTGTCGATTTCCAACTCGTTGCCCGTTTCCTTTTCCGTAACAATGTAAGCTTTGCGGCACGTTTGCAGACACGCACCTTTGTTTGCCGAATAGTTGTTTTCGTGCAAACTCAAATAGCATTTTCCCGAAATTGCCTGGCACAACGCTCCATGACAAAACATTTCAAGTTTCACCAATTCACCTTTCGGTCCACAGATATGTTCGTCTTGAATTGCCTTATAAATTTCCTTAACCTGCATCAAGTTCAATTCCCGCGCAAGTACCACCACATCGGCATATTGCGAAAAGAAACGCACCGCCTGCGTGTTCGAAATATTAAGTTGCGTGGAAATATGAACCTCAACACCATACTCCATAGCACATTGAATGGCGGCAATGTCGCAGGCAATGATGGCAGAAACGTTGTTGTCCTTTGCCGCTTTCATCACCTTGTGCAAGGTTTCCATATCCTTGTCGTAAATAATTGTGTTTACGGTCAAGTAGGATTTTATGCCGTGTTCATTGCAAATTTTCACAATATTCGCCAAATCTTCGGTCGTGAAATTATTCGACGAACGTGCGCGCATATTCAGCATTTCTATGCCGAAATACACCGAATTCGCCCCAGCCTGAATGGCTGCCATAAGCGACTCATACGAGCCAACAGGTGCCATTATTTCTATATCTGTTCTTTGTAATGCCATGAGTAAAAATTGATTCTACAGGCGACAAAGGTACGGTTTAATATGGAAAATGAATAAAATTTGTTTTTACAATCGCAGTTTTTTTGGCAAAGAATGAAAAAATCTCTAATTTTGCTCAATTTATAAATACAAAACGCTATGTCATATACAACGGATAGAATTATAGGTGAAGGCTTGACCTTCGATGATGTGCTGATAGTGCCACGCTATTCAGAAGTGTTGCCGAATCAAGTGGATATTACAACAAAGTTGACACGTAATATTTCGCTGAACTGCCCGATAGTTTCGGCAGCGATGGACACAATTACCGACTCCCGTTTGGCGATAGCGTTGGCGCGCGAAGGCGGTATAGGAATTATCCACAAAAACATGTCGATAGAGCAACAAGCTCTGGAAGTAAAGCGAGTGAAACGATGCGAAAATGGTATGATTTACGATCCAGTTACAATCACACCAAATGCAAAAGTTGCTGATGCTCTTGGACTTATGGAAGAATTCAAAATCGGTGGTATTCCAGTTATCGGTGAAGGACGGAAATTGCTTGGTATTGTCACGAACCGTGACCTACGCTTTGTTTCCGACAAGCAAAAAAGCATTTCCGATGTAATGACAAAAGACAACTTGGTGACAATTACCCAAGGCGACGACATGACCAAAGCCGCCGACATTTTGCAGAAATACCGTATCGAAAAATTGCCGGTTGTTGACGAAAAAGGCGCATTGGTTGGCTTATTGACATATAAAGATATTTCAAAAGCAATCGACAATCCTCATGCCTGTAAAGACGACAAAGGCCGTTTGCGTGTAGGTGCTTCGATTGGTACTGCTCCAAACACATTCGACCGATTGGAAGCACTTGTACAAGCAGGCGTTGATGTGGTGGTAATCGACACAGCCCACGGACATTCCAAAGGTGTGATTGACACGGTTCACAAGGCAAAACAATTATATCCGCAGATTGATTTCATAGCAGGAAATATTGCGACCGCCGAAGCGGCAAAAGCACTTGTCGCAGCTGGCGCAGATGCGGTAAAAGTTGGTATCGGTCCAGGTTCTATTTGTACCACGCGAATCATTGCCGGTATTGGCGTTCCGCAGTTGTCGGCAGTATTCGATGTTGCCGAAGCGCTCAAAGGCACTGATGTTCCTATCATCGCCGATGGTGGAATCCGTTACTCAGGCGACATAGTGAAAGCATTGGCGGCTGGCGCAAGCTCAGTGATGTTGGGGTCGTTGTTCGCAGGTTTGGAAGAATCTCCAGGCGACACAATTATTTACCAAGGACGAAAATTCAAATCATACCGAGGAATGGGCTCGTTGGAAGCAATGCAACAAGGTTCAAAAGACCGTTATTTCCAATCGAATGTGGCAGATGCGAAAAAACTTGTGCCAGAGGGAATTGTGGCACGAGTTCCATATCGTGGCACATTGGCAGAGGAAGTATATCAATTGCTGGGCGGACTTCGTTCAGGTATGGGCTACTGCGGTGCGCCAACTATTTCGGAGCTGCGCAACGTGAAATTTGTAAAAATCACCAGTGCGGGCTACGCCGAAAGTCACCCACACGATGTGACAATTACCCGCGAAGCTCCAAATTACAGCAGAGAATAACGAACAAAAAGGGATGGTTGCCATCCCTTTTTTGTTTTTACACATTATTGCTATCATACACGCTTTATCCGTGAGTGCCCTAACTTATTGTATCTTATTGTCTATCAATTATTTTAATTTATTAAATAAAAAGCGTCCCAAACATTTTGATTTATTTAAATTTAATGTAAATTTGTGGCCGTCAAAAAGTTTTTAACAATAATTTATAAATTTATTTATTATGGCAATTAAACTTGGTATTAACGGTTTCGGACGTATCGGCCGTATGGTGTTCCGCGCTGCTGTAGAGAACTTCGGCAAGGACATTCAAGTAGTAGGTATCAACGACCTTTTGGATGCTGACTATTTAGCTTACATGCTAAAATATGACTCAGTACATGGTCAATTCAACCACGACATCAAAGTTGAAGGTAACTTCATGATCGTTGATGGTAACAAAATCCAAATCTTCGCAGAAAAAGACCCTGCAAACATCACTTGGGGTGCTCTTGGCGTAGATGTAGTTGTTGAATCTACAGGTTTCTTCTTAACAGCAGAACTTGCTGAAGCACACATCAAAGCTGGTGCTAAGAAAGTTATCATGTCTGCACCTTCAAAAGACGCAACTCCAATGTTCGTGTATGGTGTAAACGACAAGACTTACGCTGGTCAAACAATCATCTCTAACGCATCTTGTACAACAAACTGTTTGGCTCCTATCTCTAAAGTATTGAACGATAAATTCGGTATCAAGAGAGGTTTGATGACTACAGTTCACGCTGCAACTGCAACTCAAAAAACTGTTGACGGTCCTTCTAAGAAAGACTGGAGAGGTGGTCGTGGTATTCTTGAAAACATCATCCCTTCATCAACTGGTGCTGCTAAGGCAGTAGGTAAAGTTCTTCCTGAATTGAACGGTAAATTAACTGGTATGTCAATGCGTATTCCTGCATCTGACGTTTCTGTAGTTGACTTGACTGTTGAATTGAACAAAGAATGTACTTACGATGAAATCTGCGCTGCTATGAAGGCTGCTTCAGAAGGCGAATTGAAAGGTATCCTTGGTTACACTGAAGATGCAGTTGTTTCAACTGACTTCCGTAACGATGCTCGTACTTCTATCTTCGACGCTAAAGCTGGTATCCAATTGGATCCTACTTTCGTTAAAGTTGTTTCTTGGTACGACAACGAATGGGGATATTCAAACAAAGTTTGTGAAATGGCTCGTGTTATTTCTAAATAATATCACCAATTCATTACAAAGCGGAGATGAATATTGTCTCCGCTTTTTTTTTCTTAAAAGCAAACTAATCATCGATGGCAGTTTCATCAAACAGAAATATTAAAATCAACGGCCTGATAGTTTTTGCCGACATAGTAATAAGTTGCCTTATTTTCTGTGTTTTACATAAACTCTCTTTTGGTGCGTGGACGCTCACCAAAGACGACATTATAATTTTACTCAGCTCGATAATCCTTTGGTCGTACCTGCTCAAACGCTTCGACCTTTCCAAAATATATAAGACAAACCCCCATTCCTACATTCTTCGCAATTATGTGATTGCAATGCTCCTGGGATTGTTGGGTTTGGTGTTCATCACGTTCATTCTAAAAATCCAAACTAAACGTTTTTTTCTGATTGAATTTGTAACCTTTGATTTTGCGGCGTTCTACTTACTGGTAATCACTATTTATCATATTGCACAACGGCAACGGGCAAAAGGTCTGCACACAAGCAATATTTTTGTGATTGGCGACAAAAACATTGGCCCATTCATCCACAAAATCGAGTCGAACACCTTGTGGGGATTCCGCATAAAGGGAATCATAACAGACGACTCCGAAGTTGCCGAAAAATATAACCGTTATCCCATCTACACGATGGAACAAATGAAGGAGAAATTATTGGAAGAACCTATCGACGAGGTGTTTTACTGTCTTTCGAACCTCGACAATAAGTTAATCAGCAACCTTGTGTATCTTTGCCTTGAACTGGGCATCACATTCCGTGTGTCGTCGCAAACGCTCTCGCTTGCTTCGGCAAAATCAGAAATATATTATTTGGGAGAATCGCCATTCTTCACGTTCCAAAACACGCCACGGCAGTCGATTAACTTGCATTTAAAGAATATATTCGACAAAATCATATCATTCTTCGCGCTCATTTGTTTATTGCCAATATTCTTAATCGTGGCAATAGCGATAAAAATCGACTCCAAAGGTCCCGTATTCTTCAAGCAAACACGTTCGGGATTGCGTGGACGGGAATTCACACTGTATAAATTCCGTTCAATGTGCGACCATGCCGAAGAAATGAAGGAATCCATGCTTGATCAAAACGAGCAGGAAGGTCCTGTTTTCAAAATTAAAAACGACAAGCGTATCACCCGCGTTGGAAAATTCATCCGCAAAACAAGTATTGACGAGATTCCGCAGTTTTTCAACGTGTTGAAGGGCGATATGTCAATTGTGGGACCACGTCCACCACTTCCTGCGGAAGTAAAGGAATATAAACCTTGGCAAACCCGCAAACTTTCTATGAAACCAGGTCTTACCTGCATCTGGCAAGTTTCGGGACGGAACAAGATTCCGTTCGAGCAATGGATGAAATTGGATTTGCAATACATCGACACATGGTCGTTGGGATTGGATTGTATGATTATTCTCAAGACCTTTAAAGCCATCTTCCAACATGACGGGCAATAAAACTGTAGCGACAATTTTATTTTGTTTGGCGGCAGGATTTGCTTTAGCACAAAACAATTCCGTCCATCAAAATGCTTCTTTTCAGCCCTACGACAGATATGTATATAACGCCGACAACCGTTTCCATACCTCGGTGAAACCTTACGATATGCAGGAGGTCGCACAGATTGTTTCGATAGACACACTGTTTGAAAAAAAATGCAACAACAAGATAGTGAACCACTTGCTGAATAAAGATTTCTTCTTTTTCCGCTCCAAAGATTTTAATTTCAACATAAATCCAGCATTTAACTTTGAACTTTCGAACCACAATGGTAACAACAACGACAACGTTGGTTGGATAAACGATCGTGGCATTTTCGTAAACGGAAATATTACCGACAAAGTTTATTTTTACACCGCATTCCACGAAATTCAGTCGAACTTTACCGACTACCGCCGCGACCGCATCAAGGAATTGGGCAACAACACGATTCCTGGTATTAGCCGAGCAAAGAAATTTGGCGAAGACGGAGGACTTGACTACGCATACGCGGAAGGATTCGTTTCGTACATACCAAGTAAATATTTTGGTTTTCAATTGGGGCATGGGAAAAATTTCATAGGCGACGGCTATCGTTCGCTGATTCTCTCGGACAACGCGCAGAATTATCCGTATTTTAAAGTAACGACAAACGTTTGGAATCTAAAATACGTGATGATGTGGTCGCAACAATATTACCTTGATAAAGGACACAAGGGAAACACACGCCGTCCTGAAAAATGGAACGTGATGCATTATCTTGATTGGTCGGTCACAAAATGGCTGAACATCGCGTTTTTTGAGACTATTAACTGGGGCGACGATACACTTGGGACGCACCGCGGATTCGAGTTCAATTACATCAATCCGTGTATTTTCCTTCGACCTGTTGAATTTTCAATCGGCTCACCTGACAATTGTATTATGGGACTCACAGGAAAACTCACCCTGTGGAAAAACCACGTCTTCTACGGGCAGGCAGTTCTTGATGAGTTTAAATTCGAAGAATTCAAGAAACACAGCGGCTGGTGGGGAAGCAAATATGCGCTACAGGCTGGTTACAAAACGTTCGACATCGCAAAAATCAAAGGTTTGGATTTTCAAACAGAAGTCAATTACGTGCGACCATTTATTTACTCGCATTTTACGTATTCGCAAAACTACGCCCACGCTGGACAAGCGCTCGCACATCCACGTGGTGCAAATTTCTATGAATCGGTGTCATTCCTGCGCTATAATTGGAAACGATTCTTTTTTGAAACGAAGTTTGAATATCTTGTATTTGGAAAAGATACCGCAAATTCGAACTATGGTGGCGACATTTTCAAATTATACCAAACCCGTAGCCAAGACTATGACAACGTTATTGGCAAAGGGGGCGACCAAACCCGAATCACCTACACCGACGTAACAGTTTCGTATATGATTAACCCTAAATCGAATATGAACATCTCGTTTGGTGTTTCGCACCGCAAACAAACTTCGGAACTTTCCAACGACCTCAACCAATGGATGTATTTTGTTGGATTTAGAACAAGTTTGAACAATTTCTACTATGATTTTTAGGAAATTACGTAGTATTCAACGTAACATTTTTTTTCCTATCTTTCGCCACGAAAATTTTTGATTTATGAAACTACACGTAAAACATTTCTGCACAATGGCAATTGCCTTGTTATTTTTGATTTTCAACGCAGTTGCCGACCCTGACCTTTTCACTGTAACAGTAACAGGAGGAAACTCATTCAAAATTTCAAGAACCGACGCTTCGGCGGCAAGTTACGTGTACTACTATACCCAAAGTGGTAGTGCCGTGGCTGACATTCACTACAATGATGTTTCGGGAACATTGGAGTTTCCCGAAGGCATCAGGGAAAAAACGATAACCATTTCTTCACGAACCGTTTCCGACGGCGATAAATATGTGAGCAGTTCCCGTTCCCGTGACTTCTATTTTGTTGTTTATAACAACTCAATGAACCCTTTATATACAAATGGTTACGTATCAGGTTGGACAAATTATTCTTACTCAACGGAAAAACAACAAAAAATATTTCCTGGTGGTTTTACTGCTGATGACAATTTAAGAACACACGATGGAGTGGCTACTCTCGCAAGTGCATTTACCGACGACGAGAGATCTTATTTCACGAACACAAACCAAACACCGAAATATAAATTCAATGTGTCGTTTCAAACCTATGAAATTGCCGATGGCTATTATTATATGGGAATTTATTATAACTCTAACTCAAGCAATCCCTGGAAAACCGATAAAGTAGTTGCTACTTCAAACGGTCAAAATGCAAATCTATATAACGCTTGTTGGGAACGAAATGGTAGAGTTGGAACTACATATACAATTAAACTTCCTATACGAAATTTAAGTTCAAACGGTAGTATCAATTCTTATGTATGGAATAGTAGCACCTATTGGAATATAAGTAATACGAACGACTATCTTTACAGTCAATATTTCAATTCAGACTATTCAAGCACATGGTCAAGATCCGACGGATATTTTATTACAGATGATGGTTCGAAAAAGGTTTCTATTGTGACAAATGCGTCTGGCACTGATGACGACAAATTTTATGTTGGAAATCCTGTGACAAATGTAAAACTATGGGACGATGCCGATCCTGTAGTTAAAGGTATTTCTATGAACACAGCGCATACCTATACCAGTGGTGAACGTGTGTATATGGCGGTTCGCTTCAACGAGGTTGTTGATCATCACGTTACCAATGCAACTGTAAGCATAGGTGGTAATACCTATACGTTTGTGTACGCAGGTGGAGATTACACCACCACATTATATTTCTATTGCGACAATATAACAACAACATCCACATCGGGAATTACGGGTACTGTTACGCTGAAAAGTATTGGCGGATACGTAAATGATATGAATGGAAATAGTAAATATTTATCAAGTCTTTCTTATACTGTTTCTGGTTTCAAAATGTACCCATCGTATTCTGTTACGTTAAATACAAATGGAGGAATCATAAATGGCGGTAATGTTACCAAATACACCTATAAAGTAGGAGCTACTTTGCCAACCAACGTAACCCGTCCAGGTTATACATTCGGCGGTTGGTACACCAACTCAGCCTGTACGGGAACTGCCGTAACAGCAATTTCAACTACGGTTTCTGGTGCAAAAACCTACTATGCAAAATGGACACCAATAACATACACAATCTCATATAACTTAGCGGGTGGAGCACAAGTAAATCCAGTAACTTCTTATACAGTTGAAACGCCAACATTTACATTAGTAAATCCTACAAGAACCGGATATACATTTGTCGGTTGGAAAGGAAGTAATGGTACTTCGGCACAAACAAGTGTAAGCATTGCAAAAGGAAGTACGGGGAATAAAACATACACCGCAAATTGGAATGCAAATAAATATTATATCGTTTACAATGGGTCGGGCAACACAAGCGGAACAATGAGCAACACCACATGTACCTACGATGTGAGTGCTACCCTGAGAAATAATGCGTTTGTGAAAACTGGATATACGTTCCTTGGATGGGCTACAACGGCTTCGGCATCGTCTGCAATTTACACAAATCAGCAGTCCGTAACAAATTTAACTTCCACAAGCGGGGCTACCATTAACCTATACGCCGTGTGGAGCGCAAAAAAATACACGGTAACGTTGAATCAGACAGAGGCAAGCGTAGAAGGCACAGCTACAGTTGAGGCTACGTACAATATCGCACTTCCTGTTATCACCCCTCCTATAAGAATCGGTTATGGTTTTGACGGATATTTCACGCAACAAAACGGTGGAGGCAACCAATATTATAAAAGCGACGGTGTACCATCTGTCACATCATATCAATACGATGACAATCTTACATTGTACGCTAAATGGACGAAACGAGACTACACCATAACCTATTACAACGACGGTGGTACAATTACAACACAAAACCCGACAACAAGTTATAGTTACGGAACGGCAGTGACACTTCCGTCAATTCAAAAAAATGGTTGTACGTTTGATGGTTGGTACGATAATCCAAACTTTACTGGTGACGAAATCACCCAAATATCTTCTACGGAATACGGTGATAAAATATTTTATGCAAAATGGAATCCAATAACATATAACGTAACACTCAATAAAAATAATGGTGAAATCAAGAGCGGAAATGTAACTACATACGTATTTGGCATTGGAGCAATTCTTCCATCTGCACAAAATATGGAACGCGACGGCTTTACTTTCGCTGGTTGGTATGATAACGAAGAATTTGAAGGCGACGCCATCAACGCAATTACCGTGGCTGACTATGAAGACAAGGTGTTTTGGGCAAAATGGGAAGAAGGCGGCTATGTGGTAACATTGCAAACCAATGGCGGAACCATTAACAGCGGAAACATTGTAAGTTATAAATACCTTACAGGGGCAATTCTTCCAACCTACGTAACAAAAACGGGTTACACTTTCACAGGTTGGTACGAAAATTCAAGCTGCCTTGGCACACCAGTTACCGAAATTCCCGCTACGGCAACAGGCGACAAGACTTACTGGGCAAAATGGACAGAAAATGTATATGCTGTTACATTCCACGAAAACGGAGGTACAATCAACAACAACGTGATAATTGAAAACTACACATTCACAGTAGGCGCTGCTTTGCCAACAGATGTAACCCGCAAAGGATACTCGTTTGGCGGATGGTTCAACAATGAGCAATGCGCAGGAAATCCTGTAACATTGATTAGCACCACCGAATATGACGACAAAGAATTTTGGGCAGACTGGAATATTGTAACATATTCTATTACATTCAATAACAATGGTGGATTATTCGAAAACCAAGGAATTCCTGAAACCTATCAACTTGGCGATAAGGTGGTTTTGCCAACTGATATTTCCCGCGAAGGCTACACGTTCGATGGTTGGTACGATAATTCCAATTTTACCAACACAAAAGTTACTACGATTGAAGATGATGAGGTTGGAAATAAAGTGTTCTACGCAAAATGGTTGGTGAATTCGTATAACATTACTCTTGAAACTAACGGAGGTACAATCAATTCGGGTAATGTGACAAATTACACGTACGGTTATGGCATTTCGCTTCCGTCGGATGTCACAAAATTAGGGTACTCGTTTGCCGGCTGGTACGCCGACGAAGAATTCGCAACGGCCCGCCTCACACGCATCTCCGAAACAGTTTCGGGAAATCAAACGTTCTATGCAAAATGGACAGAAAACACGTATTCAATCACCCTTAACGTAAACGAAGGTTCAATCAACGAGGAATATATGTCATATTACACATTCGGCACCAGCACAAGTCTGCCAACCGATGTGACCCGTCAAGGGTACTCGTTTATGGGTTGGTTTGTCAATTCCAACTTCGACGGCTCAGCCGTAGAATCTGTGCTGGCAACGGAATATGGCGACAAAATATATTGGGCAAAATGGCAAGTTGAAACATACGATGTCACGTTGCAAACAAATGGCGGTACAATCAATTCGGGCAATCTTTCGGGTTACTCATTCGGCGTGGGTGCTGTGCTACCAACCGATATTACCAAAGTTGGACACACGTTTGCCGGCTGGTATGCCAGCGAAGAATTCAATTCTGCGGAATTATCGGTCATTGCCGTGAACGAAACGGGCGACAAAACATTCTACGCAAAATGGACAGTTGATGATTATCCTATTATTTATAATACCAATGGTGGTACAATCAACGATGAGGAAATCCACAGTTATACCTATGGCGCTGGCGCAGAACTGCCTTCAGATGTGAGCCGCGTGGGATACACATTTGCTGGCTGGTACACCAATGACTCTTACAGCGGATTACCTATTTCGTCAATTCAAGCAAACGAAACAGGCAGTAAAACGTTCTACGCGAAATGGAACGTAAATTCTTATAGTGTAACGTTTGAACCAAACGGCGGTACAATCAATTCAGGCAACGTTGCAAATTATTTGTATGGTTCCGACGTGATTTTGCCAACCGATGTTACCCGTCAAGGCTACAAATTCACTGGTTGGCACGTTGATGAACAAGAACTTGGGAATGAAGAATCTACTTCCATCGTTCAAATCCACTCGACTGATGTAGGCGACAAAACCTATTATGCTTGGTGGACGAAAAACATCTACACAATCACGTATTTCGCAGAACAAGGAACAATCAACGATGAAGAATTTTCTGAATCCTACACATTTGGTGAAGGTGCTACCCTACCATCCAACGTGACCCGCGAAGGATACACATTTGCAGGTTGGTTTTCCAACTCATCATACGCGGGTGCTTCTGTTCAATCCATCCCAGCAACAGATTTTGGCAATAAATCATTCTACGCTAAATGGAACGCAAATATGTACACCGTAACGTTTGTGACAAATGATGGTACAATCAATTCTGGTAAAATTGAAAACTATACGTACGGAAATGCCACGTTGCTCCCATCGGATGTAACAAAAGACGGCTTTACGTTTGCAGGCTGGTACACAGATAAAGATTGTTCCGGCGAACGGATTCCTTTGATTTCAAACACTGATATTGACAACAAAATCTACTATGCAAACTGGGTGATTGTTGATTACACAATTACGTACAACAACAAAGGTGGCGTGATAAACGGTGACTTTGCTGTTGGGTACAACATTGGCGATGAAACCACACTGCCAACTGATGTGACTCGTACAGGCTACGATTTTGCCGGCTGGTACGATAACTCCAACTACGACAATGAACCAGTAACTTCCATTTCGGCAACAGAAACAGGCAATAAGGAATTATGGGCAAAATGGAACAGAAAATCATACACTGTAACCGTTTCCTACGATAAGGCTATGGGAACAATTTCAGGCAGTGATTCATATTTACACGGCGACAATGCTGTTCTTAAAGCCCGTGCCGATAATGGTTTTGAGTTTGCATCGTGGAATTGCGACGACGAAAATATATTGAAAGACAAAAACATTCAAGACTCAACGCTCTCTTTTGTTGTGACAAATCCTGTGGAACTTACCGCAACATTCAAGTTGAAAGAAATTGTATATCCTGCGGCAGAATTTGTGATTGGCACGGTAAAAACAGAAACAGAAATTGCTCCGATAGACCTTGCTACCCTATTTGAGACAAACGAAGGCGGTGAACTTTCGTATTTGGTAACAAGTTCGGCTCCAAATATTTTACTCGCACAAATTGAAGACGGAAAACTCTATCTTTCCACAATGGGATTGCAAGGGAAAGCTACCATTACTGTTACTGCCAAACTTGCAAACGGCAACAAAACTTCGCTCTCGGCGGAAGCTGTTGTGGAATATAACTGCGACATTCAAGTAGATGCAACTATCACAGATGCAAGTTGTTATGGCTTCGAAGATGGTAGTATTTCATTGAGTGCCGAAAAAGAATATTCATATCAATGGCTTAGCGAAGACAACTCTACCAACAAACTTGATGACATCAAGGCTGGCAATTATTCGGTACAGATAAGCGACGCCCGCGGCTGTAAAACAATAGAAACATTCACCGTTTCACAGCCAGACGAAGTTGTTGCGGAAATCGCAGGTTTCAGAAAACCGAAATGTGGCGCCGCTGACGGCGAAATAACTGTTTCCGCAGAATCAGAATATGACTATTTGTGGAGCAACGGCGCAACCTCAAAGAATTTAACGGAAGTGGGTATCGGCGACTACACAGTGAAAGTTACTGACCCAGCAAACGGCTGTTCCATCTCGTTGGCGCAAACAATCGAATATCCTGCAAATCCAATCATCACGGTTGAAACCGTTGAAAAGACCCGCTGCGACCAGTCGGCAGGCGCGGTAGTTGTGAGTGTTGATAATGAAGTTTCCTACAATTGGACTTCGGCAGGCGAAACAATCTCAACGGATCAAAACTTGACAAACGTAGCCGCAGGAATCTACACACTGACCGTGACCGACGAAAACAATTGCGTAAGCACCGAAACTGTTGAAGTGAAGAACTTCGAGATTCAAGTGCCACAAATTTCATTGGTGACAGTAAGCAAGGAAACCAGCAAGAATTTAATCGTTTGGGTTCGCGAAAACACCGATTTGATTGACTACTACACAATCTATCGTGAGGATTCCGAGTCAAATGATTTCAATAAAATTGGAACAGTACAATATTCTGAAATCAGCGTTTTCGAAGACGAGGATGCCGATCCGATGAATCGCCAATGGAGCTACAAAATCACCGCAACGGACATCTGCGGCAACGAGACGGCAATGAGCGAAGCTCATACAACCCTGCATCTTGGTCAGTCAGAAAGTCTTCGCGAAGGCTATGCCGAATTGAGCTGGGATCCATACGTAGGCGTTGACTACCGTTCGTTCTATATAATCCGTGAAACGACTGTAAACAACTATACGTTTATTGATACCGTTTCAACCGTTCCAGCAAGCCTTACTTCATACACAGCAGAAATTCCAACTGTTGGAAAATCAATTTATTACGTCGGAATTAAATTGAACGAACTAATCGACCCGAAGGATTTTATGAAGGCTGAGTCGGGACCATTCTCATTGGCGTTATCGAACATTGCCGAAGCTGAAAATATGGACCAGGATGCGGTTTCAGAATTGGAAAACAGCGTTGTGGCATACGCTGCTGGCCATACAATCTACGTGAAGAATGTTGACGGCAAAACTATTGAATTGTATGATGCCTCTGGCCGCAAAATAAACACGGCGACAGGCTCTGAAATCACAGAATTCGCTGTCCGTCTTGATGGCATCTATTTCGTGAAAGTGGAAGGCGAAACATTCAAAGTGATTGTTCGCTAACATAAACAAGCGGTTTTACATTGTTGATATAAATAATAGGGGCGAATATCTATTCGTCCCTATTATTTTATACGAATCTTACGTATTTTACTGCAAATTTTAATATTTTTCAAAGAAATCACTTTCAATTTGAAATATAATCCGTTTATTTGCATTGAAAAGTTTAGTTAATGGCATAAAAACGGTTACAAATGGCTTGTATTAATAACAATTTCACAAAAATCCCTGAAAATTACTTGTTTTCTGAGATTGCGCATAGAGTCGCAGAATACAAGGCGTCGCACGCCGATGCTTCTATTATCAGTCTTGGCATTGGCGATGTGACGCGACCGTTATGCCCATCGGTCATTCAAGCACTGCATCAAGCAGTTGACGAGATGGCTGACGAAAAAACATTTCGTGGCTACGGACCAGAACAAGGCTACAAATTTCTTATTGAAAAAATCATCAAGCACGATTACAATTCCCGTGGAATTAGTTTAGACACCGACGAAGTGTTTATCAGCGACGGAGCGAAAAGCGACCTTGGCAACATTGGCGATTTGTTCGATTTCAGCAATTTGGTAGCTGTGACCGACCCCGTGTATCCTGTCTATGTTGATTCCAACGTAATGGCTGGACGTGCAGGAATTATGGGAAAAAACGGCCGTTGGAGCAACATTGTGTATTTGCCTTGCAGCAGCGAAAATAAATTTGTTCCCGCGTTGCCAAAATTGGTTCCCGACATAATTTATCTCTGCTACCCCAACAATCCAACGGGAACCACGCTCACAAAATCGGAACTCAAAGTGTGGGTTGACTACGCACGGGAACACGGCGTGTTGATTTTGTTCGATTCGGCATACGAAGCGTTCATCACCGAACCCGATGTGCCGCACAGCATCTACGAAATTGATGGAGCAAAAGATGTGGCGATTGAATTCCGTAGCTTTTCAAAAACAGCTGGATTCACTGGACTTCGTTGTGGCTACACTGTTGTACCAAAAACCGTTACCGCATCGACGTCCGATGGCTCGCACATAGCATTGAACCGTTTGTGGAACCGCCGTCAATGCACTAAATTCAACGGAACGGCCTACATTGTGCAACGTGCCGCCGAGGCTGTTTACTCCGAACAAGGGAAAAAGGAAATCAAACAAAATATTGATTACTACTTGACCAATGCAAAAATAATCCGCGACGGACTTTCATACGCTGGAATGAAACTCTACGGAGGTGTAAACGCCCCTTACATTTGGGCTAAAACGCCAAACAACATCGATTCGTGGACATTTTTCGACCAAATTCTCACAGAATGCAATGTGGTTATAACACCAGGCGTTGGATTCGGGCCACAAGGCGAAGGCTACATAAGAATGACCGCTTTCGGCAACCGCGACAATTGCGTGGAGGCAGTGAAACGGATAGCAAAAATATTTTAATTTTTGCCATAACAAAATTTAACGTAAACTTAACATTCATTAACATTCAGGTAACATATTGACTCTATTTTCGTACCGAATAAAAAGGTAAAAAATGGACACAATTGTAACTATATTTCGGATATTGCTGATAGCAGTCGGGGCGTTAGGCATTTTCTTGTATGGAATGAAACTTATGAGCGACAGTTTGCAGAAAATGGCTGGTAGCAAAATGCGTCTTATTCTTGCAAAAATGACTGACAAGTCAATCCGAGGCATTCTCACGGGAACCATTGTTACGGCGGCAATCCAATCATCGTCGGCAACCACGGTGATGGTGGTGAGCTTTGTAAACGCTGGTTTGCTTTCGCTTGCGGGCGCAATTGCTGTTATTATGGGCGCAAACGTGGGTACTACTATCACTGCGTGGATTATTTCGCTGTTCGGCTTGGGTGAATCAACCTCAGCATTGAATTTTCCGCTGATGGCGGTTGCCATTGCATTGCCAATGATGCTGATGAAACGGGAAAAACTCCACTCTATCAGCGAATTTATCATCGGTTTGGCGTTGTTGTTGATTGGTCTGAATTTTCTTCAAAATGCAATGCCAAATTTGGAGGAATATCCAAACTTCCTTGAGGCGATAGCCCGTTTGTCTAACTTTGGTTATCTTTCAATATTGATATTTATAATTATTGGTGCTATTCTTACGTGTATGGTACAAGCCAGTGCCGCCGTGATGGCAATCACACTAGTGATGTGCTACAAGGGTTGGATTGGCTTCGATGTGGCTGTGGCGTTGGTTATGGGGCAAAATATCGGAACAACTATAACCGCTAATCTTGCCGCTATGGTAACAAACACAATGGCAAAGAAGGCGGCGCGCGCGCACCTTGTGTTCAACCTAATCGGTGTTTTCATCTCGTTGGCTGTTTTTTATCCGTTGATGCACCTCATCGCCGATATGACGGTCGGATTCATTGGTTCGAGCCCATACGTTATGCCGGGCGAAGAAACCTACAATCCAAAAGCGCTTCCATTAGCACTGTCGATATTCCACACATTCTTCAACGTAGTCAACACGTTGATTTTGATGTGGTTCATTCCGCAGATTATCAATATTGTAAACTGGATGGTGAAAACGAACGAGGAAGACGAGGAAACATTCAAGCTGAAATATATTCCCGCCCACTTTATGAACACCTCGGAACTTGACATTGAGAGCGCCCAACAAGAAATTCAACTGTTTTCTCAGCGTGTGCTCAAAATGTATGATTATCTTCCTGAATTAACAAAAACAAAGTCGGAAGAAGCTTATTCCGAATATCTTGACAAAATCAAGAAATACGAGGAAATTACCGATAGAATGGAGATTGAAATCGCTAAATTCCTCACTCACATTTCGGAAACAGTCGGCAGTAAGGAAGGTTCAAAAAAAATCAGCGCAATGCTCCGTATCATCGACAATTTGGAAAGTATCGGCGACAGCATTTACCATATTTCAATTATGAAGAAAAACCAACACGTGCAAAATGTGCAGTTCGGTCAGATTAACGATGGTCATCTGCAAAAAATGTACGAATGCGTACGCCATGCGTTACTCATAATGGACGAAAACCTCAGCAAGGACTACGACACGGTTGATATTTCATCGGCGTATCAGGCTGAGGATGAGATAAATGAATACCGCAACTTGCTTCGTGACGCCCACGTTGAAGCTATAAAATCAGGCGAATACACTTACGAAGTCGGCACGCTCTACAGCAGTATTTACGCACTCTATGAGAAAATCGGCGACTTTGTCATAAATATTTCCCAAGCGATAGAAAAATCCCAGGAAGTCACTCCTGCCCCAGCTTTGGAAGTGTAAACTATTTATGGTAAATCCGTCTCACGTATTGCGGAATAATGAGAATTGTGTAATTTAGCAAAAAAAATACAATGTCTCAGATAAAATATTTCTCAACGAATCATAAGGCTGCCGAAGTAACGTTCGGCGAAGCTCTGTTGAAAGGTCTTGCCCCTGACAAGGGCTTATATATGCCAAACGCAATTCCTACGTTCTCCAAAGCGGAATTAAACGCGTTGAAAGGCAAACAATATTACGAAATCGCCGCCACAGTATTCTCAAAATTTTTGGGCGACGAAGTGCCATTCGAAGACATACTTGCAATGACAAAAGATGCATACAATTTCGAAGTTCCACTTGAAAAAGTCGTTGACCGCAAGTACGTTATGCGTCTTGACCAAGGTCCAACAGCATCGTTCAAGGATTTTGCTGGACGGATGATGGGAAGAATAATGCAGTATTTCTTGAAAAAACAGAACGTACACAAGCTGATTCTCACCGCAACATCGGGCGACACTGGAAGCGCCATGGCACACGCCTTCTACGGTTTGAACAACATAAACATAGCCGTGCTGTTCCCCGAAAAAGAAGTGAGCGACCGTCAACGCAAGCAAATGACAACCTTGCAGAAGAATGTACAAATAATCGCCATAAATGGGAAATTCGACGATGCGCAGGCTATGGTAAAACAAGCCTTTTCCGACCCCGAATTGGAATGCTTGAACTTCACCAGCGCAAATTCAATCAACATTGGTCGTTTGATTCCACAGATTGTGTATTACATATATGCCTATACACGCCTTCGCAACCAATCTTCCGAGGATTTGGAACAAGTTGTTTTCTGCGTTCCTTCGGGAAATTTCGGCGATATGATGGGCTGCGTGTTGGCGACAAAAATGGGTCTGCCAGTAAAACGAATTCTTGTTGCCACAAACGAAAACGACGAGTTCGAGAAACTTATGAAAACACACAAATATGCGAAAATCGAACCATCGAAGAATTGTCTTTCGAGTGCGATGAACGTCGGACATCCGAGCAATTTAGCCCGTTTGATAGAATTGTACGGCGGAAATATGGACGAAAAAGGATCAATTTTAAAAGAGCCTGATTTTGCCGCAATGGACTCTATGTTTTATGCGCAAAGCGTATCAGACGACGAAACCCGCAAAACAATCACGCAGGCATGGAACGACTACCATGTGGTTTTGGAACCTCACGGCGCTGTTGGATGGAAATGCGTTGAAGATTATATCACCAACGAAAATCCTGCTTCCGACCAATTGTTGGTCTCGTTGGAAACTGCCCATCCTGCAAAATTTCCACAGGCAATTATCGACGCTATCGGTATCGACCCAAAACTGCCAGCAAGTTTGAGCGGATTAGAAGGCAAAGAGGAACATTTTGACAAAATCGACGGCAACTACCCTGCCTTTAAAGAATATTTGGACAAAAAATACGGATGGAGAAAGTAATTCTTGGCATCGACCCTGGAACGAACGTGATGGGCTACGGCATAATCAAAGCTATAGGAAAATCAATGGAAGTTCTTGAAATTGGTGCGATAGAATTGCAGAAAATTAACGACCCGTACGCCAAATTGCAGAAAATCCACAGCACGCTGACCACACTCGTGGAACAATATGCACCAGACGAAATGGCGCTGGAAGCCCCATTTTTTGGGAAAAACGTGCAGTCAATGTTGAAACTTGGACGCGCACAGGGTGTGGCAATGTCGGTGGGCGTTGCCCACGATATTGTTATCCACGAATACGCCCCCCGAAAAATAAAACTTTCAATTACAGGAAACGGTGCGGCGGCAAAGGAACAAGTGGCTGCCATTCTGTCGAAAATGCTGAAATACGAAAACAACCAAAAGTATCTCGACGCTACCGATGCGCTTGCTGTGGCAGTTTGTCATTTCTATGAATTGTCGAAACCCGCAATTCCCGAGACGTCATCGGTTACAAAAAAACGTGTTTCCACCCGAAAATCATCGCAAACATGGGCACAATTCGTTTCGCAACATTCAAACAGAATTGTTGGGGGAAGTGGAAAAGAAAAGTAACATACTTGCTAAAAACAGAAGCTATGAAACAATATGATTATCTGATAGTTGGCTCCGGTTTATTTGGAGCTACGTTCGCATACAAAGCAAAACAAGCCGGCAAAAAATGTCTGGTAATTGACAAACGTCCACAGTTGGGCGGCAACGTGTATTGCGAAAATATTGAAGGCATCAACGTTCACAAATTTGGCGCACACATTTTCCATACATCAAACAAGCACGTGTGGAATTTCGTAAATTCCATAGTTGAGTTTAACCGCTATACAAATTGCCCTGTAGCGAATTACAAAGGTAAACTATACAATCTGCCGTTCAACATGAACACGTTCTACCAAATATGGGGCGTAACCACGCCAGAACAGGCACAGGCAAAGATAAACGAGCAGAAGGCGGAAGCGCTCAAGGCACTGAACGGCCGCGAGCCTGCAAATCTCGAAGAACAAGCATTGACGCTCGTAGGCAAGGATATTTTTGAAAAACTCATCAAGGAATATACCGAAAAACAATGGGGACGGAAAAGCAACGAACTGCCAGCATTCATCATCAAACGTCTGCCTGTCCGTTTTGTATATGATAACAATTATTTCAACGACACCTACCAAGGCATTCCCGTTGGCGGTTACAACAAGTTGATTGACGGTTTGCTTGCCGGCGTTGAGTGTAAAACCAATGTGGATTTCTTCAATTCAGAGTACAAAAATTGGCAGAAATATGCCGATACGCTTGTATATACAGGTGCCATAGACGAATATTTCAACTTTTCGTTGGGAAAATTGGACTGGCGTACGGTGAGTTTCAAGACACGTGTGAAAAACACACCGAATTTTCAGGGAAATGCCGTGGTGAACTACACCTCACACGAACAACCCTACACGCGTGTAATAGAACACAAACATTTCGAAATGTTCGGTCAAGCGGTGTATGATTGTCCGAAAACCGTTGTCAGTGAGGAATATTCCACCGAGTACAAGG
The DNA here is from genome assembly GCA_002371705.1 of Bacteroidales bacterium UBA3754. Lineage (GTDB taxonomy): Bacteria > Bacteroidota > Bacteroidia > Bacteroidales > UBA1715 > UBA1715. Next base: position 135 of record DFGI01000052.1, on the reverse strand, counting down.
ACGGTATGGAGCCATATTACCCCGTGAACAACGACCGAAACAACCAATTGGCAGAATCGTATCGTGCCTTGGCGCAAAAGGAACAAAACGTGATTTTTGGCGGTCGTCTGGCAGAATACAAATACTACGACATGG
>DFGI01000076.1 GCA_002371705.1 Bacteroidales bacterium UBA3754 | reverse complement strand
ACCTGAGGAATGTTATTCCTTTGCAAATATATTATTTTAAGGAGATATCCATAATAACTACATTGATTTTTATCCCCCCTTATTTTTTATTCAATATGTCAAAGAACTCGTTTTCAGACAAATACAGCATAAATGCATATTTGTTAAAATATAGGTTTGTTGTGTATTAAAAATACACTATATCCTGGTCTCTGTGAATGGCATTACCATATTTAAGAGCTGTTTTGCTGTCGGTTTCAAAAATAAACACACTATCACCAGCATCAAATTTCTTTGAATAGTAATTTTCTATACGTACAACTAAATTATCTAAAACACGTTTGGTGTTATTGATTTCATACACAGAATATTGTAATCGCACTGCGCCTTGTTTTTCAAGTGTTTTAGCAAACTTTGCCCTCAATTTGTCATTTGATATGTCATAACTCACAACCAGCATGTTTTATAATAATATTTCCGGATATTGTTCGCTATCTGTCCCTTTCATAAAACATCGATAATATTGTTGTATGTATTTGAATGTCTCCGTCTTATACGGTATTAGGGCATCATAGAAAATCTTACAATAATCGGAATTGTTTTTGATTTTCAATTTGTATTCTCCTTTTATTACATCAAAATCTAGTTCCGATATTTGCTTCCTGTTTTTTGCAGTTCTAACAGCCTTGTCAATAATACATCGATATGGTTCCATCAAATCGCAAATCAAAGATTTTCGTTTAAACCACAATCGATGATACACACCAATATACGGATCAAAACCGAACATTCGCACAAAACATTCAATGTAATTGAAAAGAATAGTATATCCTATGTCAAGTGTCGCATTCAAAGCGTCGCTTTTTACGCGAGGCTTTCTTGATTCCCAGTTGAAATCTTGGAAATATGCCGAGAAATATTCTTTCGCCGCCAAACCTTCAATGCCCATCAGACTATTGTATTGATTTGTAGTTGACAATCTACTCTCACAATCTGTACAAAAATCAATTGCTGATTTTGTGACGGAATCAGTTTTTCTGGTCTTTTTTAACGTTTCTACTTGATTCTTGATTTTATTCTTAACAAGGACTTTTGCTATAGATATATCGTCTTTTGAGAATGCATATTGCTTTTGCCTCAACAGATAATTTGCCTCTGCCGAGTTCGCCCAATAAAATACAGGTCTGAAACTTTGGTTTACAACAATTAAGGCAACATTGAATTTTTTGCATTTGTCAATAAGCGGAGTAGTGATTCGGATATGTCCGATTACAAACAAAGCCAGAATTTTTTGGAATGGCATTTTAGTCAAAGTCTTGCGCTCTTCGACATCTTCGAGCAGCAATTCGCCATTGCTCACTCGCAAATCCCTCTCGTGAATGCAATTGATGACAAAAATCGACCTATATTCTATGTCTTTGTTAGTAAACATTTTCTTCCTCTGTTTTGTCACATAAATTACAGTAGATGCAATGCCTGCATTTGTTCGGATTCACAGGTATTGGGATTAATGGGTCGAACGCCTTGAACGATGATATAAAATTCACTAATTCCTGCTTGTCGGAATCCGAAGGAATTGCTACAGGTATCATTTTGTTTGTGGAAATTTCATAAAACGCAATAGAATCTATTTCATACCCCATTTCTGTCATACAATAGAACTGAGCCCACAATTGGTACAATTGACCCTGATATATCTGCTTTAATTGGTATTTCCTTTCAATCAGTTTTTTCTCCTTGCGTTTATATACATCAATCTTCCCCATCAAGCCAAGTTGCTCCGAATAGACAGGTAAAGCCAGAATATCATCACTCCGATTGCTTGATGTCTTCAAGTCGACAGGCTCGTGCGCCAATTTGCCTTTCGTCTGCGGCGTGGCGTGATACAATCCTTCGTCCGTCTCCATATACACATTATGCAGATATATGGAATACGGACAAAAGATGAAGTCATTGAGTGTGGATATTGAGATGTAGTCGGTCATTATTTTAGTCCTTGTGCATATCGCATCCACTCCTTGTTGCTGATTGCCAGTTTCGGTTTTGTCAAATCGTCAGCGTGCTTTATCTGCTCAATAACCCACAGGCCTTTGCGCGCAATGTTGTACGCGCCGTTGGCGTCGGCGTTCTCGGGCAGGTCCTTTCCGCAGACTCGGCTGTCGTAGAACTCGCCTTTGGCGTTCATAACAGGCGAAATCAGATAGTCGGTTTCGGTGCCTGTTATGCTGTTGCGCATTTGCAGAGTCAGATGCAGCAAGTGCAGCAATTCCTTAAAGAAAGTGGCGTCGGTTTGGCTGCAAATCTGTTCCTTAAGATTGCCGTTAGCGTCAATCTGATACTTCGCAAACAACTCCTTGATTCTTTCGGTCAAGTCAAACTCAACGCTGTCGAACTCATTGTTTTTCTCGGGATTACGCTTTGTTTCAATGCGTGTGCCGTAGGTGCAGAGTGTCCATTTGGTCTGCGTGCCTTCGGCCTTGGTTGTGAATTTATCATAGTCGAATGCCCATTCAAACCATCCTTTGACCGAGTTGAAGCGTATGCTGTCGAATTTTCCGAAGAATGCTTTCGCTTTCTCCATATTCTCGTATCGCGTGTCGAACAAGTTCACAAAACCAGTTGTCGGGTCCATTTTGCTAGTATTCCACGCAGGAATATAGAACAGGAATCCGCATTGCTTGCCAATTGTGTTTTGTTGTTTTTTATATTGGTCGTGAAATACTTTGTATGTATTAGTCAACTGATATGCGTTCAGCACTCCGCCCGTTGCGTCTGCGTCGAGTTTCTTATCCACAAGATAGTTCAACTTGTCAATCAACATTTTCTCAAACTTCTGATAAACCTGTTTCTCAACCTTTTGCCGTCCGCGCATAAAGCCAAGATTCAAATCTTCGAGCACCACAATGGCGTTGTATTTCACCATCAGTTCGGCAATTTTGTGAATCACTTGGCTCATATAGCCTTCCTTCAGTTCCTTAATGTTCTCAATGGTCTGCCAACTGCGGCGGGCTTCGTCGCGTTGCTTTTCCTTTGCGTCCAACAAGTTATGATAATTGGTGCGGTATGTGTTGCCGTTGTATTCGTTAACAATCTCATTCAGAGAGTATTGCTCAACAATATTTCCTTTCAAATCAATAAGCGAAAGATAGAGCAGGTGCCGTTCGCCACGGTCAATGCCAATAATGTGCGTGGCATTCGATTCTTTGAGATATTCGTTCACCAACGGATTGATGTTGTTGATTCCCGCCGCCTTGAAATTCATTGTAATAGGCACGTGGAATTGGAATTTGTCAACCGTGTAGCGGCGGTCTTTTATCAGGTCGTAGGCAAAGGTGCTTTGCTTTTTCTCGTTTTGGGCGTTTTTGTTCGCAATCGGTTGATTTGCAGGGTGTGTTGGCTTAGCCCCGTTCAAACTATGTTTTCGGAAGAAAACTTCGGCTTCACCATTCAGTTTGTACACCACATCGGCAAGATTTTTTTCGTCAAACAACGCCTTCCAATAAAGTGTGTGCATATTGGGCGTTCCCTTGCTGAACGGCGAAAAATCCTTGTTGTAAATTTGGAACAGATAGATTTTGCCTTCGTCAACCAATTTGTTGATATAATTTACCGAAATGTTTCGGAACGAGATTTTATATCCTTGTTGTTCCACTTCGCGGTAAAATCCGCTTAAATCTTCGTAACTGTTTGTCGGCGAGAAATTAAAACCGAATTTACTCCAATCTTCGTGCTTCTTGATTGATTCCTTGAAGAAGTCGATAAGCGCGTGGCAGTCAGCAAGATTGAATTTATCGCCCTTTTTGTGTGTTTCGTTTTCGTAGTTTCTTATGATTTTCTCGCTTGGTTTGAATTCGGCAATACGAGATTTTGAAAAGAAAACCTTTGGAAGCATTTTGTTGGCTCCAGGCAACAGTTTGTATTCCATTTTCTCGTAGCATTCACCGTCGGAACTCAAATTTTCGGCTTTCAGCACCTTGTTATGCCGTTTGTCGATAATGGCGAGATAATAATTGCCGTCTTTCCGCAACAATGTGCACGTGTTGTCGGCTTCCTTGTTCAAATCCCAACCAGCCAGCAACGTGGAATTATCAAAATTGATTTTGATTTTCTCTTCGGAATATGGCTTTTTCGTCATTCGGTTGCGTACCATATTATAAAGTGGCGTGATTTGGTCGAGATTTTCCCAAAGCGGCGTGAACTCACCATAGAAACTATTGTCTTTCTCGCTTTCGGTGCCACTGCCCAACAATGGTTTTACAAAATGTTGCAAATCTTTGATTGCGTCAAGCAAATTCTTGATTTTCTCCACATTCGCCTTGTCTTGCGAAAGACTTTTGCCAGTTGGATATTCCGAATTCAGCAGTTGTTTTATTTCGGTGTAGGCGTTTTCAATACGTGCAAAATGGTTGAGTTTTTGTCCGTTTTCGTTGTCTTCGGCGCCCATTTTTGCAAAGTAATCTTCAATAGGTTTGAAGTTTTCTATGTTGCTCCCAGTTACCTGATTGATGTACGCAATTGAGTAACTATCAGCGAGTTTTGACAGTCTGTTTTCAAAATCTTCAGCATCCTCTTTTTCTTCGGCTGATTTGTCTTTTTCAAATCCTCGATGATGGCGTTTTTAATTACCGACCAACTTCCATATTGTTTTTGTGAAATGTCGGTAAGTTGCAAATCGTTAGGCAGATAGATATGTTGAAGGTTGTAGTCTTTAATGGTAGTCAACAATTGTTTCAACGCACCAAAAACTTGTTCTTTCAAATCTTGATAGCATTTCTCAATGCTTTGCAACATTTCGTTGTCATTCTTGAATTCATCAGGCAACCACGAGATTGCGTTTCGTTCGCTCAAAATTTGTTTGAACAGAGGTTTTAGTTTTGGCAGTCGTTTGGATTTGTCCTTTTGTTGTTGATTATATAGGTTTACGTATTCATTAAGTCCCTGAATTTTAGTGCCGTCGTCCAATGTTTTACCGCCGATTATGGCATTGTAAACATCTATTTGCGTTTGCGTAAGCACAGTTGAGAAATAATTCAGATGAAACATTTCCGCTATTTCACTAACATTCAGATATGGTTCCATTTCCTTGTATAATTCTCCGAAATGTTGTGCCACATCGCTTGCCGCAATTTTCTCAAACACGTCCATATTGTCGATGAACTTCGGCAGATTTTCGTTAATCATTCTGTATGCGATGGCAGTAGCTTTATCTTCAGCCACATACATATTTTTTCTATTGTCATAGAATCCCACAAAATATGTTGTGAAATCGTTGAATTGAGAAATTTCTCGTATCGTATTTTCCTGAATTTGTTTCACCTTTTCATCTGACAGTTGCTCATTGCCAGGAACATTGCGGATAATGTTCTCATAATAAGGAGTATTGACAAAATCGGTCAAATCCTCACGGATAAGTTCCTTGCCAAACAGCCGTTTGTAATAATCATTCTTGGTAAAACGCTCTGAAATAAGTTTTCTTAGAGATTCCTGAACTTTAGGCAAATCGTTTTTCCGTTTTTGGTCAGAAGTCGGAAGATGATAGAGGTGATAAAACTCTTCCAATTTGCTTTGTTCCAATTCAAAATCATTCAATTGGAGTTCTATAAAACTTTTGTGGAATTCATCAATCACTTTTTTCACAGCTTTGTATGCAGTTGCACGTTCGCTGTCGCGTTCAAGAATGCCGTTTTTCTCGATATTTTCTTTTGTCTTGCCAATTGGCTTCAATTCAAATCTCAGAGTTTTTGACAAAGGATATAATCCGCAGAACTTTGAAAAACTTGTCATAGTATTTATAAAAAATAGATTTTAAATTTGTTAAATGTGTTCAAATATACCTCTTTTTTTGTTCTCGTCAATGTTGTAGATGGTTTTATATTGGGAAAATTATTAACAACAATTTGGAACGACTTTGCCCGCAAAATGCTAATCAGTCCAATCTCAAAGAAATTTCTTCCATCGTTTCGGCTATGGAATTAAGAGCGGTGCATTCGTTTCGTGTAATTCTTTTGTTTGGATTGACATCTGCTGGTGCTTGCGAAAGAAAGAGCATTCTGCCTTGTGCACAAGATTCCATAAATTCACCCGTGGGTTTGTAATAGTTCGAAAAACTATAGGGGACCAAAACAATAATTGGCAGATGTTCTTTCAAAAGAACTTCAAGCACTTGTTTTTCCTTTGGACTTATAAATGCACCCACTAAAACAGCTCCATTTTGTGCGGCAATAATGCGGTTGTTCATGTAGTCGCGTGCTTCTGTCTCGGAAAAACGCCTGCGTATATGCACGGCACAAAGCGGACTTTCCAATAAATGCAGATTCCCAACGGCGGAAAATAGAAGATTTTCGTATTGTACATCTCTTTGTACGGCAAAGTAAGCGGGAAATTTCTTTTTTAGCCACAAACGACGGGGATTGTCTTTCACATAGGCAATCATATTTTTCAATTGACCGGATCTATGAAGCACGCGTTCATGATAGCCGGCAGGCGTTTTTTCCCAGATGCTATTGTTTTTGGCAAAAATACTGGCATATTGTACGAAGATTGGCAAAAGTGGCGCTCGCCTTCCATGTTCGGTGGTGTCATCACCACCGACATAACAACGCTTGAACACACTCGTACAAGCACTTTTAATTCCACGAACAACCGTTCCTATTGACTTTGGTAGCGGCTCAACCGAATAAATAACAAAGTGAACATGGTCGGGCATAACTTTTAATGCGAGTATCTTCAAATTATATCCTTTGGAACGGTAATATTGAGGAGTGTCATGTATTTTGTAATAAACTTGTTTTCCAAAACTGTTGAGCTCTATTCGGGCGTTGTCGGCACTGTCGCCAGTTAGTTCTCCGAAAAGGTGCTTTCTTTCTGCAACAACAAGGGTAATATGGTAAATCCCCTTTCCTTTGTAATCCCAATTGTTTTCTCGGTGGTGGCGGTTACGGTCAACAGGGTAACGCCAGCCTTGTTCTGTGTATTCTAATTTGCCAGCCATCTTGTGCGGTTTGTAGTTGCGCAAATATACAGAGGTTTTTGTTTCTAGCAAGACATTTAGGGCTTTTGTCTACAATGATGCAGACAAAAATTAAGAAAAACTAAAGAACCACTAATTACTTCGCTTTCACCAAGTCTTTCAAATAGCGTTCTGCCATAGCGCCGTTTTCCATTCTCACCACGGCAATTTCGCTTCCTTTGAACGACATGATTGTTGCGGAATACATCTTGTCGCGCATTCTGTAGAATACTTTTTCACCAACTTTAAAGTTCTGGTTTTCAAATGAAACACGCGCGTCCGAAGGATCTGTGGGCGTTTGTACGGCCTCGGCATCGTGTTGGGGTATGCGTTGTGGGGAAAGATTGTTTTCCTGTGCCGAATAGTTTGGAATATCTTTTCCGTGAGCTGCGTTTTCGTTTGTCCTTTCGTGATTGGAATTGTCTGAATACGAAGAGTTTGCCATCGAAGGGGCTGTTTGGTTGTTGTTCATTGGATAGGCGGAACCGCCTTTCAAAGCGAATACTTCAACAGTTCTCGACGAAGTTATGCCAAACGTCACAACGGAAAGTAAATAATCCACGAATTTGGATTTTACCCGAATCATACACGGTTCGTCTGGAATCCGTGGCTGTGGGTGTCCAAGCGGAATAAGTCCGTTCAGTAGGTAAAATTGCCGGGCTTGGTCGTATTCATACGATTCCATTGTCCTCGACAGTTGTTTATATTCTCCAATATTTGTTTTTGTTGTATAGCAAGAGGTAAATAATGCTATGGAAATGACAAAAAATATAATTTTCTTCATTGTAACTTGTTTTTGAGGTTACAAATATAGTAAATATTCGTTCGTATGCACCGCAATCGTATCTTTAAGTGAAATTCTATTCTATATTTTCTGGCTCCACAATTTGTCCAATGTATTCCAACAATTCTTCCTTGCCGTTTTTGTTCTCGGCTGAGGTGTAATACATCGGGGGCGTTTCTTCCCATTCTTGGAGGAGTGTTTCAACATACACGTTGATGTTGTGTTCCAATTCTGCAGGTTTGAGTTTGTCGGTTTTTGTCATCACTATGGCAATGGGGATTTCGTTCTCGCCGCACCATGTAATAAATTCGAGGTCGATTTTACGGGGCTCGTGGCGGCTGTCAACCAAAATAAACAGACAGTCAAGGTTCGGACGATTGAGTATGTAGTCGCTGATAAAATTCGCAAACGTATTGCGGAGTTGTTTGTTCACTTTGGCGTAGCCATAGCCGGGCAGGTCAACCAAATACCACGATTTGTTGATGAGAAAATGGTTGATAGTCTGTGTCTTACCTGGCGTCGATGAGGTCTTCGCCAATTTTCGGTTGTTGCAGAGCATATTGATTAACGACGATTTTCCCACGTTCGACCGTCCGATAAACGCCACCTCGTGCTTGTCGGGCAGGGGACAGGCTTTGTAGGTCGTCGCACTTTTTATGAATGTAGCTTCTTTTATAACCATAGCTCCGTTTTTGCGCAAATATAAAAAAATAGGAGATAGAAACTCCTATCTCCTAAAACCAACTTCCTAACTGAATTTATTCTTTCACAGTTTCGGCGGCTGGGGCGTTCTTTTTCACGCTTTCTATGCCGTTCATACAGCTTGGTTTTGTCTTGTAGCCTTCCGAAGTTGCAATGATTTCGCCGTTGCGGGCTTTCAGTCTAAAACGGAATTCGCCCGATTTGTCGGTGTAAACTTCGTATTTTGGATGTTTCAGTTGTGCGAAGTTTGCGACGGTTTGGTCTTCCACATCGGCGGTGCAGTTCGATTTCACACTTTCAATGCCGTTTTTGCATGCCGATTCTGTGTTGTAAATTTCCGAAGTTGCAATTACTTCGCCGTTCCCTGCTTTTAGGTCGAATTTCACGCCCGATTTTGTTTCTTTAATGACAAATTTTCCCATAATCTTTTGTTTTTATTGAGTAAGACATCTTGTTTTTTTTCAATTAATCACAATATTACAAAAAAATCCGATTCAATTTATTGACTGTTGATAATTTGCAAATAAACTTTACTTTTACCTCAAAATCTTTGATATGGAACAAGAAATTCTATTGGAACTCGTAACTATGGAAATGCCGTATGGACGCTATAAAGGACGCATTCTGTGCGATTTGCCCGAACCATATCTCGCATGGTATCACCAAAAAGGATTTCCCAAAGGCAAATTGGGCGAACGCTTGGCGCTGCTGTACGAAATCAAACTAAACGGGTTGGAATATTTGCTCAAAGCATTGAGAAAATGAACTTTTCTTTTGCTCAGAAGTCTAAACTTTGACATTCCACGCTTGCAGAATCCTAATCTTTTATATTTTTGTAAAAAATAGTTGAATTATGATACAATCAATGACTGGTTTCGGTAGGGCTGTGGCTGAATTACCCGAAAAAAATGTTGTGGTCGAAGTTAAGTCGCTCAACAGTAAACAGTTAGATTTGAATACCCGTGTTGCATCCATCTACCGCGACAAGGATTTGGAAATCCGAAATTATATATCATCCCAATTGATGCGTGGAAAAATCGACGTTCTTGTGTATCTCGAAGCGAAAGAAGGCGTTACGGAACGGACATTGCAGGAATCGTTGGTGAAGACGTATTACGAGAAAATAAGCAATTTGGCGAATGAACTGCACGCCGAAAATTTTTCTCCAATGGATGCGGTGATGCGCCTTCCCGATGTGTGGTCAACTGATAATCAACAACTTGCCGATGAATCAGAATGGAAGTCGGTTATGGCTGCCGTGGTTGAAGCCACAAAACGAATTGCAACTTACCGTGCTAACGAAGGTGAGGCATTGGATAGGGACTTGCGTGCTAACATTCAGACAATCAAAGATTTGTTGGCAAGCATTGAAACGTACGAAAAAGCACGTGTGCCGAGCATCCGCGAACGAATCGAACAATCGTTGCGTGAATTCATTGATTCTGATAAAATAGACAAAAATCGTTTGGAACAGGAAATGATTTTCTATTTGGAAAAACTCGACATCAACGAGGAAAAAGTCCGTCTGGCGCAACATTGCAAGTATTTTCTCGATACAATTGATTCCGATGAATTTGCAGGTAAAAAATTGAATTTCATTGCGCAGGAAATGGGACGGGAAATCAACACAATGGGCTCAAAATCAAACGATGCCGATATGCAGCGCATTGTGGTGCAGATGAAGGACAATCTTGAAAAAATTAAAGAACAGGTGCTAAACGTATTGTAGTATGCAGGAACGTAAAATGATAATATTGTCGGCACCGTCTGGCTCTGGAAAATCAACTATCATACATTATTTATTGCAAAAAGGTTTTCCACTTGAATTTTCTGTTTCGGCAACCACACGAGCACCACGGGGAACGGAACAAAACGGGGTGGAATATTATTTTTACTCGGTTGATGAATTCAAACAAAAAATCCAAAATGGCGAATTTGTTGAATACGAGGAAGTGTATGAAAATAGATTCTATGGCACGTTGAAGGTGGAATGCGAACGGATTTGGAGCAAAGGCAACGTAATTGTGTTCGATGTGGATGTGGCTGGCGGACTGCGCCTGAAATCGCTTTTTGGCGATAAGGCTCTGGCGTTGTTCATCAGGGTCTCTTCTATTGAAGAACTGCGGAAACGCCTTATGGGACGGAATACTGAGAGCGCCGATGAAATCCAAAAACGTCTCGATAAAGCTGCGTACGAGATGCAATTTGCCGAAAAATTCGACGCGATTGTCACAAACGATGATTTAACAAAAGCTTGCAAGGAGGCTGAAGGTTTATTGACAGAATTTTTGAAATAAAAGAACATTTTTTATCTTTGTAAATCTAAAATTAACGTATATGAAAAAATTACTATTAATTCCATTAACGATGTTGCTTGCGTGCGGCGCTGCATTTTCGCAAGGAACCGTAAAGAACAGAGCGATTAAAAACAATTCCTATTTCAATCTTTCGTATATCCGTCCGATTATGGATTATGGAAAAATTGAAGGCAATGAATCGCCGAACAATATGTTGAAATACTACAAAAAGAAAGCTGGTGACGATTTGCAACACTACAGCGCAGGCTTGAACGTTGGTGCTAATTTCTACATTCATCCTGTTAGCTGGATAATCGAAGGTTTTAAACCAGGTTTGTGCGTCGATTTCATCGACCTTGGCGTTGATTACTATCGTTTCAGCGATGGCGTGCAAAATCAAAGTGGTGTTATCGATACTGCAAAGTATAGCGATTTGACCGCTTCGTATTCGTTGAACGTGGGTGTTATTGCAACAATCAATCCTGTAAAAAATTTCTATATTGATTTGACTGCAAAAATCTGTCCGACTTTTGCTGTGAATTATTTCAAAATCCCTGCATTCAAAGCCCCATCGGCAATTGCAAGCTGGGATGTGTATGAATACAGAATGCCGGGCGACCAATATGGTGGCTATGATGTGTCGGGCAGCATTTATCCAGTACCTGACCAAGAAGCTGAAGATACTGGTATCGGTCTTGGCTTGGATTATGCGTTTGGATTCAATCTTCGTTATTCAAAGGTTTCAATCGGTTGCGAATGGTTCCTCGGAAATATCCGCTATTCGTACGACACTTGGACAGACCAAAAAGTTAATAATCAACGTTTGAAAGTGAAACTCGGATTGTCATTCGATTAATGGTACGGTTTTTGCTTTTAATTTGATTGTTATTAAAATTTAATGATTATGAAAAAGATATTTGTATTATTATCGGCTACGGTTTTCGCTCTCAGCGCTTGTAATATGGGCGAAGACGGAAATGCATATTTAAGTATTGATTACAGCGACGAAGTAGGTGAACCAAATTTTGTACGTGTTTCGTATGATGTTGAATATGATGATGGTCGTGTTCAAACAGTTGATCTTAAAAATTCTTGGGACTGGGGTGTATATTATCTGATTGACAGAGGATACTACAACGTGTACTGGGAACTTGAATACCGAAACGACAAAAACAAAGTTGTTCGTGTTGGTAATGAGGCCGAAATCGAAATTTGGATTGACCGTGGTCGCACAAAACATCGTGATGGCTTGGATGTGTATTTCGATTTGCGCTTGTTTGATGAAAACTACGTGAAATTCACCCACGAAAAAGTTCGTGAACCTCGCGAAAAATCATTCAACGCTGCTGGCGAAAACGAAAAAGTTGCATTATACAGCAACGAAGAAACAAAAGGCGGATATACTATGAAATACACAGTATATCAAGTGTTTGAAGAAGTTGTGGAAGAGTAAAATAATCTTCGGCGTGAACGTAAAAAAGAGTCAATGATTTTTCATTGACTCTTTTTTTTGTGTAGTGATTTGTTTTTTATGCAATGTTTGTGAATACAGCTTGAACGTCGTCGTCTTCTTCAAGTCTGTCAATCAATTTGTCGATGTCGGTCATCTGTTCTTCTGTGAATTCCTGAACATCGTTGGGAATACGTTGCAATTCTGCTTTTACAAGTTCCAAATTGTTGTCTTCCACAGCTTTAGCCATATTACCAAAATCTTTGTAATCGGCATATACGATTACAATTCCTTCCTCATCGTCGGATTCAATTGATTCGCAACCAGCGTCAATCAAATTGAGTTCCAATTCTTCCAAGTCAAGGTTTTCTGTCTTTTTGATTTGGAACACTGCTTTACGCGAAAACATATATTCAAACGAACCTGTTGGCACCAATGCGCCGCCCAATTTGTTGAAATATGATTTTACGTTTGCCACGGTTCTTGTTGTGTTGTCGGTTGCGCATTCCACTACAATCAGTACACCGTGAGGACCTTTACCTTCGTACAAAACTTCAGTATAGTTTTCAACATCCTTGCTCGATGCACGTTTGATAGCCGCATCAATATTCGCTTTCGGCATATTTTGTGCCTTGGCTGTCATAATTGCGGTACGCAGTTTCGGGTTCATCGATGGATCTGGTCCGCCTTCTTTGGCTGCTATCGTGATACTTTTTGCCAATCGTGGAAACACACGTGACATTGTTCCCCAACGTTTTTCCTTAGCTGCACGTCTGTATTCAAATGCTCTTCCCATACTATCTGTTTTTATAGATTATCATCTTCATCATCTTCGTCTTCTTCGTCGGCGATGTTTTCCAAATCATCATCGTCGTCGTCATCTTCGGAATCATTGTTTTTTGTTTCCTCATCTTCGTCCTCGTCCTCATCTTCGTCCTCGTCCATTTTGAGTTCGGCAGGTTTGTCAATAGAGTCAAGACCGAGATTAGTCAATAAATCGTCTGCTTTGAAGTCATCGTCGTCATCCGTATTTCTATCAGTATCAATGTATTCGTCCATACGAATCATATAATATCTATCTTCTGTCTCGTATGGTAACGCAAAGCGTTCTTGACCAGTTTTTGGGTCGGTGTAGGTTACCAAGAATTCTGTGAAACCGTTCGGATACAATTGAAGAACTTTCTCTTGTAGTTCTTTGTCTAATTTGTCAAAATCTTTAATGACATGAGGTTTAGATTGCATACTGTTAAAAATTTACAATGTGACCAAATATTAATTGTTACTTATGGTTATTTCTGTATTTTGTTCATAATTTCTTGTGCCAACGCATTTGCCGCATCCATTGTGGAACTTTCCGCATAGATTCGGATAATTGGTTCGGTGTTCGATTTCCGTAGGTGAACCCAACCTTGTGCGAAATCAATTTTTACGCCGTCAATAGTGTTGACCTTTTCATTTTTGTAGGTTTCGGCAATGTTTGCCAAAATAGCATCGACATTTGTGTCGGGGGTAAGTTGGATTTTATTTTTGGAAATAACATATTCTGGATATGTTTTTCGTAATTCGCTGCATTTTTTGCCTGATTTTGCCAACAAGCTTAAAAATAGAGCAATGCCAACAAGTGCATCACGGCCGTAATGAATTTCAGGATAAATCACGCCACCATTGCCTTCACCGCCGATTACCGCGTTGGTTTCCTTCATTTTCGTTACCACATTGACTTCGCCTACAGCTGCTGCGTTGTATTCTTTTCCGTATTTCCGTGTCACATCGGAGAGCGCACGGGTGGAGGATAGGTTGCTTACCGTGTTGCCTGGTGTATGTTGCAGAATATAGTCGGCAACCGACACCAATGTATATTCTTCGCCGAACATTGTTCCGTCTTCGTTGATGATAGCAAGACGGTCAACGTCAGGGTCAACCACAAAACCTACGTCAACTTTGTTGGTGCGGATTGTTGCCGCGGTTTCCACTAAGTTTTCTGGAATTGGTTCTGGCGTGTGTGCAAATTTTCCTGTCGCTTCGCAGTTCAATTTCAAAACATTCTTCACACCAAGTTTTTCAAGCAATTCTGGTAGAATAATGCCGCCAACGGAATTCACGCAGTCGATTGCCACCGAAAAATTCGCTTTTTTGATTGCGTCAACATCAACAAGTGGAAGTGCGAGCACTTTTTCTATGTGTTTACTATTATATGTATTGTTGATTTCGATTGAACCAATGGAATCAATGTCGGCAAAGGTGAATTTGCTTGCCTCAGCCCGTTTCAGTACATCGTTTCCTTCCTGTGCGTTGAGAAATTCACCTTTGTTGTTCAATAGTTTCAACGCATTCCATTGTTTCGGGTTATGGCTTGCTGTGATAATCACACCGCCGTCGGCGTGTTCCTCGGTCACTGCAATTTCGGTGGTCGGAGTGGTTGCCAATCCAATGTTGACTACCTTAAAACCAAGAGCTACAAGTGTTTGCATAACAAGACTGCTGACCATATCGCCCGAAAGACGGGCATCGCGGCCAACAACAACTTTGTTTGAGCCGTTGGTCACGTTGTCGCGCAACCAAGAGCCATACGCCGAAGCGAATGCAACAATGTCCACAGGGGTCAAATTGTCGCTGGTTGTGCCGCCAATAGTGCCTCGTATGCCCGAAATTGATTTAATGAGACTCATATTTATACATTTTGACGGCAAAAATGATAAATATTTTCAAATAGCAATAGAAAATGGAATAAAATTTATTGAAATGTTAGTAATATTTATTGTAGGAAGAAAAATTCTATGAGTTCCGACAATTCTTTACTTGAAAATGAAGCACCCGGACCAGCATTTGGACCTTCGTCGAAGAACGAATTGATGGTGTTCAGAAGTTCCGTCAAGTCAATGTAGTCATTATTGTCGGTATCGCAGATTTTGAATTTTTTCGGAATACGTTTGTAGAATTGTTTTGTAAGCGTGCTTCCGTTGAGTAATTCTGGATAGAAGCGGTACAATTCTTCTTGTGCGAGTTTTTCATCTTGTGTCATTCGTTCGCGCAGTTCCGCTTCTGTCATTCCTTTTCCTTTTTCATCGTGCCAGAATGCGCGTGTCATACGTTCCACATCGCAGTAGTTGGGAATCCCGTCGTTGTCGTCGTCGAACGGACAACCGTTAGCGAACACATCAACACCTTTTGGGGTGTAAGGGCATTCATCTTCGGTTTCGTCAATACCATCTTCGTCGGCGTCCCATTCTGCAAGATAATTCTCGTGTTGCAGTGCGTCGAATTTCGACTTTCTCGGAAAGTTGTCGAGGTCGAACAGCACGCTTGCGTAAGCGTACGAGAATCCGTCAGGCAATTTCGAGCCTTTACGTTTTTCTGTACCTTTGCCAGTAATGTCGTCCAATGTGTTGGTTGCCGCAATATGGTATTGATAGCCAATATTCACTTTTGCGAATTTTGAAATATTGTACGAAAATCCGAGTTCTATAGGAAACGTTGCTATGATAGGGCAGTAGTAGTCTTTTTTGTTAAGATTTTCGACTTGCAGTGCCGTTTCGTAGTCGTAGTCGCGATATACGATTGTTGATTTAGAAGCGTTGTAGTCCGATTCCGTTGTGTTGCGGAACGTTCCGTCAGACCACAAATAGAGCTTTTCACCTTCGGAGAACCAGTCGCCGCGCGCTTCGGGGCGTTGCAGTATTGAAACACCCGCGCTCACGTATGGCGTAAGGATTTTGCTTCGTCCGGCAATAGCCTTTATGTTTGCAAAATTATAGTTGACGAATGCGCCAAAAGAATTCACTTCTGTCTTGAAATCGAAAAATGTGTGGATTTCAGGATAATAGGTGCTTCCGCGAAGTTCGCCACGCAAGTATCTGATTCCAATTTTCAGTGATGGCGAAAGGGTTTGCATCATTTCGAGATGAACTGCATTGCAGCCTACGGTAAAGTTCGCAGGCTCGTCGTTGGTAATGTCGCCATGGTATGAGATTACACCCGTTCCAATACCTGTGATAGGCAGTTTAAGTTGGCTTGGCAAGGGTTCTTTGTCTATTTGAAGAATCTTGTCAATAGGGGGCACAATTTCTTGCTTTTCTTGCGAGAAAGTAAGAAAAGGAGCGAAAAACAATATGGCAAAAAATATGTTGTTTTTCATAATTCACCTACATACATTACAAATGTAGTGAATACTCCTTAGATTTCCAAGTTTATTTCACCCATTTTTGATTCGACATCATCAAGGCCTCCTGTACTGTTATGCGCTTTTTACCGTTATAAGCCACAACAAATGCGCCTTTGATAGGAGTTTGCTCCCAGATTGTATTTCGTTGATTACGAGCCTCTTGATATGTTTTTGATGGTTGTTGGATGGTGTATTTGAACCATGCTCCGTTCTTCTCAACAGCCACGTTATCGGTAATATTTCTTTTTTCAAAAAAGTTTTTCGAATTTTTAATTTTTTTGTGCGTTGCCGCTACTTGCACACGATACGAAACGTTGTTTTTCACCGTGTTGTTTGTTGTTTTCACTTCTACATTTTTGTTTGTCAGTGTAGGAGCGGGTTTGGTTGTCGTTTGTGTAGTTTTCGCAACGGTTGTTGGTGCGGGAGTTGTTTTTGTTTCCATGCGTTTTTCTTCCGTCACATCGTTTTTCGGGGTTTCAATCGGAGTGATTGTTGTTGTGGTGGTTGTGGTGGAAGTTGTGGTTGTTGTTTGCACAATCTTGCTTGGTTCCGCATCAATGGTTGTCATTGTTGGTTTTGCCGAGTTCGACGACAATATGTTGTTGATGAGTTCAGGATTGTTTTTCGACGAAACATATTCCGTTTTTGTTTCGGTGGTTTGCGTTACTTCGTAGTCGCTATCGCCGTCGAACGAGCCCACCTCGAACAAATCGTCGGATTTGCCTGTGCTTTCGCTTACACGTTTGTCGTTTTCAAGTGGAATTTCGTCGGCAGTGCCTGTCACGCGCACGTTCATAGGTTTAAGTTCGGCGAACCGTTTTTCGTTGTTTTCAACATAGCCGAATTTAGCAGAGAAGTTGAACGAACTTTTGCTTTTTTCAGGTACAATAATATTGAAATTGAATGAGAACGAACTGCTTTGTGGAAGTTTCACCCAAAGGACGGTGATAGTATTGTCGGCGAACGAGAAATTTTGGTTCGTTGATGTTGCCACAAAATCTTTAGGCAACGTACACGTGAACCGTCCGAAGCCTTCAACCTGACCTTTGTCTATAGTGACGGTTACGGGGATTACCGCGCCTGGACGAACAGCCTTAGGCATATTAGAAGTTACGGAAACCACATTTGCCAAATACAGATTTATGGCACCAGCCACAAATAATACCATAGAAAAACGAACTAAGAATTTCTTTATGATTTTTGTACAAGAGGTATTCATAATAGCCTATTTTAGAAACTGTTATGGCACAAAAATATAGCAGAATTTTTAGAAATGCAAATTTATTGCGTAGAAATGTTAATAATTTTGTTAATAAAGTGTGAATTCGTTGTTTATAGCTTATTGTGTAATTATGTAAAATGCTGTTTGTCAGTTATTTGTATTTTCTTCGTGTTTATGCATAAACTATGCACAAAAAAAGCGATGTTTTAAGAAAAAACACCGCTTTTAATTGTAAAACAAATAGTTAGAACCTATTTTATCAAGTTTTTACCGCTCATATCGGTTGGTTGTTCTATACCCATAATGTGGCAAATGGATGGAGCCACATCGGCAAGAATGCCATTTTCAACTTGTGCGCCCTTGTTTTCGCTGATATATACGAAAGGAACAGGGTTCAACGAGTGGGCGGTGTTCGGAGTGCCGTCATCGTTGAGTGCGTGGTCGGCGTTTCCGTGGTCGGCAATGATGATTGTTTCGTATTGCATAGATTTTGCTGCCTCCACAACTTCGTTCACACATTGGTCAACGGCAACCACGGCCTTTTCTATAGCTGAATACACGCCAGTGTGTCCCACCATATCGCCATTAGCAAAGTTCACAACAATGAAATCATATTTGTCGCTTTTGATAGCCTCAACCAATTTATCCTTAACTTCGAATGCGCTCATTTCTGGTTTCAGGTCGTAGGTTGCCACTTTGGGCGAAGGAACCAAGATGCGGTCTTCGTTTTCGTATGGTGTTTCGCGTCCGCCGTTGAAGAAGA
>DFGI01000059.1 GCA_002371705.1 Bacteroidales bacterium UBA3754 | reverse complement strand
GATGTGTTCAACATCTTGTTGCAAGTGCTTGACGATGGGCAACTTACCGATAACAAAGGTAGAACGGCAAGTTTCAAGAATACCATTATCATAATGACGTCGAATATCGGTTCCGATATTATTCAAGAACGTTTCGAACATTTGAACGAGGCGAATAAGTTGGAAACGATTGAAAACACGAAAAACGAGGTGTTCAATTTGCTGAAAAAGAGCGTGAGACCAGAATTTTTGAATAGAATTGACGAGACGATTATGTTCACGCCGTTAACACAAAAAGATATCACGTCGATTGTACGTATGCAGTTCAACCGTCTTGTTCAACGTCTTGCTGCTATGGATATTAAGATTGAGATAACCGAAAATGCAGTGAATGAACTTGCTCGTTTGGGTTACAATCCGCAATTTGGTGCTCGTCCTGTTAAACGTATCATTCAGAAGGAGTTGCTTAACGAACTTTCAAAGAAACTGCTTTCTGGCGAAGTCGTGAAGGATTCAAAAATCTTGGTTGATGTTGAAAACGAACAGATTGTTTTCAAAAACAGTTGATTGTAATAGACTGAAAAACAAAGAAAAGACTATCCCTTTAGGAATAGTCTTTTTTTATGTGGAACCAATATATGTTTATATTGTTTGTAAATATCGTTCCGCGTCAAGGGCTGCTTTGCAACCCGAAGCGGCAGCTGTAATTGCTTGGCGGTATGTTGGATCTTGCACGTCGCCGCAAGCGAACACTCCTTGTAAGTTTGTTTGAGAGCCTTTTCCTTCTGTAATAATGTAGCCGTTTTCATCAAGGTTGATTTGTCCTTTGAAGATGTCGGTGTTTGGTTTGTGACCGATAGCTAAAAACATTCCTGTAACGGGAACAACCACTTCGTCTTTCCCTTGTTTTAGAAGGCGAAGCCCAGTCACGCCGCTGTCGTCGCCCAATACTTCTTGAGTTACGTGTTCGAATAAAATTTCAATGTTTGGCGTAGCCGCAACTCGTTCCTGAAGCACTTTCGATGCGCGCAAATAATTTTTGCGGACTACCAAATACACTTTGCTCGCAATGCCAGCCAGATACAGAGCGTCACCAACGGCAGTGTCGCCGCCACCGATTACTGCCACTTGTTGTTTTCTATAGAAAAATCCGTCACAAACGGCGCAGGCAGAAACGCCCATTCCACGAAATTTTCGTTCACTTTCCAAACCTAAATAGCGTGCCGATGCTCCAGTTGCAATTATAACCACCTGAGCCTCAATTGTTTTTTTGTTGTCAATAACGATAGTTTTTGTCTCGCCTGTAAGTTCTACTGAGGTGACGTTGCCTTCACGTATGTCGGTGCCGAATTTAAGTGCTTGATTTCTAATATCTTCCATCATATCGGTACCTGAAACACCTTCAGGATAGCCGGGGAAATTTTCAACTTCGTTAGTTGTGGTTAGTTGTCCACCTGTTTGCATACCTTCGTACAATACAGGTGAAAGATTTGCTCTCGATGCATAAATGCCAGCCGTGTAGCCAGCTGGACCGCTTCCTATGATTAAACACTTAACTTGTTCTATTTCAGTTTGTTGGGAAGAATTTTCCATATTGAATTTTATTTTGTCAAACAAAAATAGTGGGATTCAATAAAATTTTTTCGAAAAGAAAATGAATTTATTTAACAAGTTATGATAATGTTTAGTAAATTCGCTCACGAATTAAACGTATGAGGAAAGTAGGTTTATGTTTGGTTTTATTCCTGATGTTTTCTGGATGCACTCCATCGCCGGAAAAGGTTAAGGAACAATGCTTGAAAAAACTTGATAACCAAACATTTTACGGCGAACAAACTGCTGCGTATTGCGAATGTTTGTATCAAAAATTGAAGCCAATTTCCGATACTGCGAAGTTGACCAAAGAAGTGATTGATTCGGTTCAGAGCGGGTGCGATGTCGAATACACAACGATGGACACAAACTTTTAATCGGGGTATAGCTCAGTCCGGTATGAGTGCTTGTATGGGGTGCAAGAGGTCGCTGGTTCGAATCCAGTTGCCCCGACTGTTTTAGAAAGAAAATCCTTGTAAGTTAAATACTTGCAAGGATTTCTTGTGTTTTACCTATTTATATGCAATCAGTTCCAAATCGAAGATAATAGTTTTTCGAGGGGGAATTTTTAATGCTTTGTCACCTCGTTCGCCAGCCGCCAACTTTGAAACTGCTATAATAGTTGCTTTTGAACCTTTGTTCATATATTGCACAGCTTCCGAAAGGCACGGCCACACGTTGGGGTCAGCCACATCGAAAATCAGCGGATCATTTTTCTGGTACGTTGAGTAAATTGGCTCTCCGTTGATGTAGGTCGCAGTGTAATGGATTGCCACTTTGTTGTTTTTCGTCACTTTTGGACCTTTGCCTTCTTGTGTTTCTATGAAATAAAGTCCTGATTTTGTTGGCTTTATGTTAGGATAGTTGTTTGTTAAAAAGTCTTGTAGCAAATATTCCTCTTCGTCTTTCAGTTCCTGTTCTTTTTCCGCAATTTCTTTTTCAACAATTTCGGGAGAAAGAATTTTTTTCAATCTGACTTCAAAACGGAGATTTTCAGATCTCGAAACATTGTTGAGGGTTGAGGTTTGTCCTGCTCCAAGATAGAAGTTATACGCATTGATGAGGAAACTCATGCTGTCGCCCTCGTGCATCATGGCAAACGCGTCGTTGATTGTCGCTCCGGCAGTCGCTGGTGGAAAAAAATCCATGATGAAGCGAGGCGAAATTTCCTGCGAATTAAATAGCAAAGAATCTTTTTCATTGAAATATTTCACATCAAGCAGCAGTTTGTTTCCGTCTTGCGGAAGCAATTTCAAATCGGATTTTTCGTGGTAGAAATACAACAGACCTCCTTCGGTGGTTGAGTATTCATTTTTTTTTGTCCTGTCGCAACCGAAAATGGTAAAAAGGGAAAGACAAACAATAAAAAGTTTTCGCATATTATCTGTTTTTATACATTGATTCATAGTAATTTGCATAATCGCCCGACACCACGTTGTTTAGCCATTCTTCGTTGTCCAAATACCAACGGACGGTTTTTTCAATGCCTTCCTCGAATTGTAGCGAAGGTTCCCATCCCAATTCTTTCTGTAATTTTGAGGAATCAATTGCATAGCGTGCATCGTGTCCAAGACGGTCGGTTACGTAGGTAATCAAATTCATGTCTTCGCCTTCGGCACGACCGAGCAAGCGGTCAACCGTGTTGATTACAACCTTAATGATGTCGATATTTTTCCATTCGTTGAAACCGCCAATGTTGTAGGTTTCGGCAATCGTTCCTTTGTGGAAAATCAAGTCGATTGCACGGGCGTGGTCTTCCACAAAAAGCCAGTCGCGCACGTTTTCGCCCTTGCCATAAACAGGAAGCGGTTTCTTGTTTTTTATATTGTTGATAAACAACGGAATAAGTTTTTCTGGGAATTGATACGGACCATAATTGTTTGAGCAGTTTGTCACAATCGTTGGCATTCCGTATGTGTCGTGGAAAGCACGCACAAA